>NZ_JBJDRF010000002.1:0-272365 GCF_044987305.1 Novosphingobium sp. ZW T3_23 | reverse complement strand
ACAGGCGCCGCAGGCCGCCGCCCCCACCCCCAAAACGCCGGGCATGCCCGAGCGCGAGGGCGAACGCATCGCCAAGTTGCTCGCGCGCGCGGGCGTGGCCAGCCGCCGCGAGGCCGAGCGCCTGATCATCGAAGGCCGCGTCAAGCTGGGGGAGGACGTTATCGAGACGCCCTCTACCGTGCTGCCCAACCTCAGGGGCGTGACCGTGGACGGCAATCCGGTCCGCGACGCTGAGGAAACCCGGCTCTTCATCTTCCACAAGCCGTCGGGGCTGCTGACCGCCGAACGTGACCCGGCCGGCCGCCCGACGATCTACACCGCCTTGCGCAATGCCCTGCCCGAAGGCAGCGGCCGGGTCATGCCGATCGGCCGTCTCGACCTCAATACCGAGGGACTGCTGCTCCTGACCAACGACGGCGAGTTCAAGCGTCAGCTCGAACTTCCCGCCACCGGCGTGCCCCGGACCTATCGTGCGCGTACCTTCGGCGACATCACGCAAGCCCAGCTTGAGGATCTGATCGAAGGTATCGAGATCGAGGGCGTGGTCTACGGCAAGATCGACGCCAATATGGAGCGCCGCACCGGGCGCAACCAGTGGATCGAAATGACCCTGACCGAAGGCAAGAACCGCGAAGTCCGCCGGGTTCTTGAACACCTGGGCCTTCAGGTCAGCCGCCTGATCCGCGTCTCCTACGGACCGTTCCGCCTGCTGGACCTGCCCAAGGGCATGGCGGTCGAAGTCTCCCCGCGTGAGCTGGAAAACTTCCGTCGCACGCTGCCGGGCGCGGAATTGTGAAGGGAGCGCCCGCGAAGGCCGGCCTGCGCATCGTCGCCGGGGAATGGCGCGGTCGCAAGCTGGCTGCTCCGGAAGGCGAAAACACCCGCCCCACCGCCGACCGCACGCGCGAGACCTTGTTCTCGATGCTGGCGAGCCGGTTGGGGACGTTCGAGGGGCTCAAGGTTGCCGATCTCTTCGCAGGATCTGGCGCGCTCGGGCTGGAAGCGCTGTCGCGCGGCGCCGCACATTGCCTTTTCGTGGATCAGGATCCGGCGGCGATCCGCGCGATCCGTGCGAACATCGCCAATCTGCACGCCCAACCCGTCAGCGACGTGCGCGCCGGTTCGGTCCTGTCACTTGGCCCGGCAAAAGCCGTGCTGGACCTGGTCTTGCTCGATCCGCCCTATGATACCGGCGCGGGATCGGTGGCGATCGACAAGCTCGCGCGGCTTGGCTGGATCGGCGAGCAGACCTGGGTCTGCCTGGAAACAGGGCGCAACGAATCGGTCTCGATTCGCGGCTTCGAAGTGGAAAGCTCGCGAGACGTCGGCAAGGCCCGCCTGCACATACTTCGCCGCACGGCCGAGTAAGCGGATCAGGATGGACGATCGTCGTCCCGGACGCGGTCCGGAACGACGACCCGTTCGAACTACTTGCCGCCACGGTTGCGGCAGTTGTCCTTCACCGTCTTGCTGCAAACCGGATAATCCTTGTTCATCGCGGTTGCCGGGGGCGGTGTCATGGCGCCCTTGTAGGGACCGCCCTGGTAGGTCTGATCGGCGGGCATCGCCGGGCGGACCGCCTGATCGGCCGATTGCGGATCGGGAACGCCCGTCGTGGGCATGCCTTCGCCCGGAGGGTTAGCCTGTGTCGGCGGAGTCGTAGGCGTCTTGCCGGCCATTTGCTGGGCGATCGAATTCCAGGCGATCGCCTGTTGCTCCGGCGTCATCTTGTAGATCTGGCCGCGCTGGTCGGGCGTCAGTGCCCAATAGCCTTTCTGCTGGGGCGCCGTGAGGCTCCAGTAATAGGCCTGATACTCGGGCGTCCACGAATCGTAGTCCGCCTTCTGCTCGGCAGGCCAGCCATCGTACTGCGCTTTCTGATCGGGCGTCATCGATGCCGGCGTCATCGGCCTGGCAGGCGGCGCCGGCGGCTCGGATGGCGCACCGGGAGGTGGAGGGGCCGGCATTTCGGCGGCGGGCGGCTCGGCGGTGGTCGGGGGGGCACCCATTGTGTCCTGTGCCTGGATGACGGACGGTAACCCGATCAGCGAAAAGGCCGCCGCGCCCGCGAGGAGATATTTGCGCATGTCACACTCTCCTGTCTTTTATGTTTTGTTTTCTCCGTGACAACGCGACTCCTAGACCGGGAGATTGTTCCGGGGCTGCGACGAACCGGCCTTGCGCCGCGACGCTCCGTTCCCTAGATGTTCGCGGGTGAACGATCTGCAATCCTCCCTGCCCGACGACCCCCAGGACCCGCTGCTGGAAGGGCTGAACCCGCCCCAGCGCGAGGCGGTCCTGACCACCGAAGGGCCGGTGCTGATGCTGGCGGGCGCGGGCACCGGGAAGACGGCGGCGCTCACGCGCAGGCTGGCGCACCTGGTGCGCAGCCGCCGCGCCTGGCCCAGCGAGATCCTTTGCGTCACGTTCACCAACAAGGCCGCGCGGGAGATGCGCGAGCGAGTGGGGCACCTGATCGGTCCGGCCGTCGAGGGGATGCCCTGGCTCGGCACGTTCCACGCCATCGCCGCCAAGATGCTGCGGCGGCATGCCGAGATGGTGGGTCTCCAGCCCAACTATACGATCATCGATACGGACGATCAGTTGCGCCTGCTCAAGCAGCTTATCCAGGCCGAAGGGCTGGACGAGAAGCGCTGGCCGGCCCGCCAGCTTGCGGGTTGCATAGATCGCTGGAAGAACCGCGGCCTCAACCCCGCAGACCTCGATGCCGGCGAGAACGAGGCCTATGCCAACGGACGGGGGCAGAAGTTCTACCAGCTCTACCAGGATCGCCTGAAGGCCGTGAACGCCTGCGATTTCGGTGATCTCCTGCTGCACATGCTGAATATCCTGCGCAACCATCGGGAAGTGCTCGAACAGTACCAGCAGCGCTTCAAATACGTCATGGTGGACGAATATCAGGACACCAACCAGGTCCAGTACCTGTGGCTGCGGCTGATCGCGCAGGAGCGCAAGAACATCTGCGTGGTGGGAGACGACGACCAGTCGATCTATTCCTGGCGCGGTGCCGAAGTGGCCAATATCCTCAAGTTCGAGAAGGACTTCCCCGGCGCCAAGGTGATCCGGCTGGAGCAGAACTATCGCTCCACCCCGCAGATTCTGGCCGCTGCCTCGGGGCTGATCGGGGAGAACACGCAGCGCCTCGGCAAAACGCTGTGGACCGAGCGTCACCCCGGCGACAAAGTCCGCGTCATCGGCGTCTGGGACGCGCCTGAGGAGGCGCGCCGGGTGGGCGACGACATAGAGCGGCTGGAACGCGAAGGCGCCCCGCTCGACCAGATCGCCATTCTCGTGCGCGCCCAGTACCAGACGCGCGAGTTCGAAGACCGTTTCATCTCGATCGGCATGAAGTACCGCATCGTCGGCGGCTTCCGCTTCTACGAGCGGGCCGAAATCCGCGATGCTCTGGCCTACTTGCGCGTGATCGCGCAACCGGCGGACGATCTCGCGTTCGAGCGCATCTACAACGCACCCAAGCGCGGGCTCGGCGCCAAGGCGTTGGAAGCCCTGCATACGCTTGCGCGGCGGCGCGGCATTCCCCTCGCCATGGCCGCGATCGAGATCGCCGACACCGACGAACTGCCTGCCCGCGCCCGCAACACCTTCCTGGCGCTGATGCGCGATTTCGCGCGCTGGCGCGACCTGTCGGGCACGGAAAACCCGGCGGACCTCCTGCGTACCGTCCTCGACGAAAGCGGCTATACCGACGCGCTCCAGGCCGAAAAGACGCCTGAGGCGAGCGGTCGGCTCGAGAACCTGGTCGAACTCGCGCGCGCCATGGAGGAATACGACACGCTGGGCGATTTCCTCGAACACGTCAGCCTGGTCATGGACAACGACGCAGCGTCCGACGAGGAAAAGGTCACGATCATGACCATGCATGCGGCCAAGGGGCTGGAGTTCGAGCACGTTTTCCTGCCGGGCTGGGAGGAAGGCGTGTTTCCCTCGCAGCGGGCGATGGACGAAGGCGGGCTTGCCAGTCTGGAGGAAGAACGCCGGCTCGCTTATGTCGCCATCACGCGCGCGCGCCGCAAGTGCACGATTCTCCACGCCGCCAACCGCCGCATCTACGGCCAGTGGACCAGTTCCATACCCTCGCGCTTCATTGCGGAACTTCCGGACGATCACGTCGAAAGCGAAACCACGCTCTCCGGCGGCGCTTCGTTGTGGCGGGCGCAGTGGACCGAAATGGCGGATCCGTTCGCCGAAGTCGCCCGCGCCCAACCGGCACGCACGGTCACGCGCGGTCCGGGCTGGCAACGCGCCGCCGCGCGCGAATTCGATCCGACTCCGCGCAAGATCGCCGAATCGACCCGCAGCGCCGCCAGCTTCGCCGCCAAGCCGCGCACCGATGTGGAGATCGGCAGCCGCGTCTTCCACGAGAAGTTCGGCTACGGCGCCGTACTCTCGCAGGAGGGGAACAAGCTGGAGATCGAGTTCGAACAGGCCGGGCGCAAGCGGGTGCTCGACAGTTTCGTCAAGCCGGCCTGATCGTTCTTACAGCCCGCCGCTAGAGTCCGGTCTTGGCTGGTGCGGCCCTGATCTGCCCGATCCAGGGATCAGGCCCGAACCTCGCCGTTCCATCGGGCGCAAAGTCCAGGATCTCGTCGCCATCTCCGGAGCGCGCCTGCCATGCGGGCAGCCTGCCGTCACTGGGCCCGCCATTCGGATTCCCGGTGCGGGCGAAGTTCACGAGATAGGCGCTGATCGTGCGGCCCAACGCATTGTCGCGATCGCTGGTTTTGGCCGCGTACTTCACGGCCTGCGTGTCGAAGAAAAACGGTATGTCGGTGGCGTGCCCCGCTCCCCGGCCCGTCCCCGCTCCCGTTCCCGCTCCCGAGGCGAGCGCCGAAGCCACGTAGGAAAAACGATACTCGTAGACGGGTACACCGGCCTCCGCGACCAGAGCGGCAAGCTGGCGCGCTCCGGCGACCATGCCGCCGCTCACCCCGCCGATATCGTCGCTGGTCGCGCCGATCATCATCGGAACGCGATGAAAGTGCTTCGTTTCATAGGCTTTCCGCTGATCCACCGCCACGCGTCCATCGGCAAACGGGCTGGCGAAGTTGCGGGGCTGGCCGGACGGCGCGAACAGAGCCGCGAGATTGAGGCCATCGGTGACCTGCTCGGGCGTCAGCGCGCGCAGCTTGGCCAGGGCCTGCGGATCGTCGGGAGCGATGCCCTTGCCTTCCGCGAACCTTACGCCGATCGCTTCGGCAGCCGCCAGGTTGGAATCGCCAAGGCTCGTCCCATTCCCGCCCGACATCACCACGGCCTTGGCGAACAGGCCTTCTGCTTCGGGCGAGGTCACCAGGTTGTGCACGGACATGCCGCCCGCGCTTTCGCCGATGATCGTGACATTGTCCGGATCGCCGCCGAACGCCGCGATGTTGCGCTTCACCCAGCGCAAGGCGGCAAGCTGGTCCATGTAACCGTAGTTTCCGGTCAATCCGCCGTCCTCGGCGGCGCGCGTCAGGGCCGGGTGTGCGAAAGTGCCGAAGCGGCCAACCCGGTAATTGAAGCTGACGAAAAGCACACCCTGCCGCGCCAGTTCCGCGCCCGAATAAGTCGGCGGCGAAGCGCCTCCATTCACGAAGCCCCCGCCGTAGATCCACGCCACGACCGGCAGCTTCCCCTTTACCCCGGCCGGGCGCCAGACATTGGCATAGAGACAGTCCTCGGCCGGCGGGGTGCCAAGCGGTGCGGCATCGCCGTCGAAGGGTTTCTGCATGCAGTCATGCCCGTAGGCCGTTGCCGCCTTCGTTCCCTGCCAGGACACGACAGGCTGAGGCGCCCGCCAGCGCAGGGCACCGACCGGCGGCGCGGCGAAGGGAATCCCCTTCCAGCTTGCCACGTCGTTTTCGACCGAACCCGCAAGCTGCCCGCCTTCGACGCGCACTTGCGTTCCTGCATCAGCCACGACGCCGCAAGAGGCGGTCAGCACGCCGCCGAGCGCCAGTATGTGCATGATCTTCATGGAATCCCCGCTGTCGATACGCTTCGAGCAGCGGTTCTGGCACGCCGCCGCGCGCATAGGCAAGCGGCATCATGCGCCGGACGACCGGCGCGATTCTTCGAAAAATGAAGGTGAAGCCGAGCCAGCGATGGAGCGCTGGGCCCGGCCGCCGGTCGTCAGGCCAGTGCCGAAACGTGCAGGAACTCGGGAACGGGGCCATTCCAGCCATCGTCGGCGGGTTCCGGCTCGCGGCGACGCGAACGGCTGCCCTCGGAACGACGCTCGCGCCGCTGTTCCTCACCCCGGCTTTCGCGACGAGGTGCCCGCTTCTCGGTGACGGCCTCGGCAACGGCCTCGGTAACCACAGGCCGCTCTTCGCGACCTGCCGGCTCCGCACGGGTACGCTCGCGCTTTTCGCGGCGCGGTTTTTCTTCCCTGACCGGCGCCTCGACAGCGCCTTCGCTCGGCATCTGATAGACGGGAATCTTGCCGCCGGTCAGCTTCTCGACATTATCGATTGCCTCGGCATCTTCCGGCGAGACGAACGTAAAGGCCCGGCCGGAAGCGCCGCCACGGCCGGTACGACCGATGCGGTGAACGTAGTCGTCCGGGTGCCAAGGGGTGTCGAAGTTGAAGACGTGGCTCACGCCCTTCACGTCGAGCCCGCGGGCGGCAACATCGGACGCGACCAGGATGTTGATCGAACCGTCCTTGAAGCGCTGCAGTTCGGCCAGGCGCGCGGGCTGGTCCATGTCGCCATGGATTTCCCCGGCAGCAAAACCATGCTGCTTCAGGCTCTTGGCCAGTTCGCGAACGGTGGTCTTGCGGTTGGCGAAGACGATCGCGGTCGAAACGTCGTCGTTGCGCAGCAGGTGGCGCAGAACTTCGCGCTTCTTGCGGCTTTGCACCGCGACCTTGTGCTGGACGATGTTGGTGTTGGTGCTCGCCGGGCGGGCGACCTCGATGTACTTCGGATTCGTCAGAAAGCGGTCGGCCAGCTTCTTGATCACCGGCGGCATCGTCGCGGAGAACAGCAGCGTCTGCCGGTTGGTGGGCAGCTTCGCGCAGATCGTTTCGATATCGGGAATGAAGCCCATGTCGAGCATGCGATCGGCCTCGTCGATGACCAGCAGTTCGCAGCCGGTCAGCATGATCTTGCCGCGTTCGAACAAGTCCATCAGGCGACCCGGCGTTGCGATCAGCACGTCCACGCCGGCCGACAGGGCCTTGAGCTGGTCGCCCATCTGCACGCCGCCGATCAGCAGCGCCATCTTCAGGTCGTGATTCTTGCCGTACTTCTCGAAGTTCTCGGCCACCTGTGCAGCGAGTTCGCGCGTCGGTTCGAGGATGAGCGAGCGCGGCATCAGCGCACGACGGCGACCATGTGCCAGAACATCGATCATCGGCAGCACGAAGCTGGCCGTCTTGCCGGTACCGGTCTGGGCGATGCCGATGATATCCTTCATCATCAGGACCGGCGGGATGGCTTGTGCCTGGATCGGAGTCGGCTCGCTGTAGCCAGCGGTTTCCACCGCCTTCAGCAATTCGTCAGACAGGCCGAGATCGGCAAAGTTCATAGACAGACAGGTCTCATAGGCAGGAAGCTTGCGAAAATGCGCGGGTACTTCGATAATCCGGGGTACTTCGATTACGTCGCGGCGCGGCAGCGAACTTCCGAATCAACGGATTCGCGCGCATGCCGATAGTACACCTGCGCGCCGCCTAGGCGGGAACTGCCGCAGAAGTCAAGGAAATCCACCCGATACGGCCCAAAACGCGGGTTTGGGCCTGATCCTCAAGGCGCGCGGAACGATATCGCCGTTCTTGCGCCTACCTAGGGCGGATCGACATTCAGGTCAGGTGGAGACGAGAAGCGTGATTCTCCGAGCATCGGAGCGCAGCGGACTTTTGGTCCGTGAGCACCGAAGCGCAGGAAATCGCGCTTCGCAGGCCCGCATGAGCTGAATGTCGATCCGCCCTAGCGGCCGGTCGCCACGAGCTGGCGTATGCGCGTGAGCTTGCAGCTCGTGCCGCTTCGCGACAGCAGTTCGTCGCGATCGATGCAAAGCTGTCCGTCGGCGGTGCGGGACAGCAGAAATCCCGAATAGAAGGCCCCTGCCCGGCAGCCCCGCTCCAGCTCGGCGCCGACGACGCGCCGATCCCGCATGAACAGCAGGAGCCTTGCCTGGCCGTCGGGCTGGACGCCGGCGATCCCCGACATAGGCAGGCATTTGCCGATCTTGCGCTCCGAATAGCGCGGCCTTTCACCGCCGCCGCCCGGCATGCCGACCAGCATGTCCGGCGGCGCGGGCATCTGCGCGCGCGGACTGATGCGAATCGTCATGCGCTGCTCGATTCTCACCTGCCATGCGGCATCCGGCTCCACATGCTCGAAAGCCTGGGCGGCGAACGGCCATGCGCTTGGCGAAGCAGGCACTTCATCGGGCCAGGCATAACCCTGCACCTCGACGACCGGGGAAGCCACCTGCGCCTCCGAACGGTCCTCATGCTTCGTGCGAGCGCCGTCCCCCAGGCCCACCGCGGGTAGCAGCAGCGTGAAAGGATAGAGCAGTACGGAAGCGAGATTCATGAAAAGGACCGGTCCTCGGGCGCGCGCGTCAGGCCGCCATAGAGCAAGAGCTTGAACCAGCGCTTAACTTGAAGCAACGCAAGACCCGATCGATATCTTCCGAAGAGTGCTGGTGAATCCTGCTCGCGCCTGTGCCATATCGCGGCGATGACCGATACCGACACCTTTCTCGCCGAAGCCGCGGACCTGCTCGGCCCGCGTGGATTGACGACCGATGCGGACCTGCTCTCGCCCTGGCTCACCGACTGGCGCGGTCGCTATACGGGGCGCGCCCTGGCCCTGGCATCGCCCGCCGATGTGACGGAAGTTTCGGGGATCGTGCGGCTCTGCGCGAAGCACGGGGTGCCGATCGTTCCGCAAGGCGGCAACAGCGGCATGTCGGGAGGCGCGACGCCGGACGCCAGCGGAGCGGCCATCCTGCTCTCGCTGCGGCGCATGAATGCGATTCGCACCCTCGATGAAGAGGCCCGGCAGGTCACCTGCGAGGCCGGAGTGGTGCTCCAGACCCTCCATGACGCGGCGGAAGCCCGCAATTTGCGCTTCCCCCTCTCACTGGGAGGCAAAGGCTCCGCTACGGTGGGGGGACTGATCTCCACCAATGCGGGGGGCACGCAAGTCCTGCGGCACGGCTCGATGCGGGCACTGGTGCTCGGGCTGGAAGCGGTTCTGGCGGACGGTCAGGTCTTCTCGATGCTCACCCCGCTGAAGAAGGACAATCGCGGTTTCGACCTCAAGCAGCTGTTGATCGGATCCGAAGGCACCATGGGCGTGATCACCGCCGCCACGCTGGCACTGCTGCCGGCGGTTGCGGAGCGCGTCGTGATCTGGGCAGGAGTGCCGTCGCTTGGCGCCGCGCGCAAACTGCTTCTTCACTGCGAGGCCTTAGCCGGAGAGGCGCTGGAAGGTTTCGAAGTTCTCCCTCAGGCATGCCTCGAAGCCGTGCTCGATCACCTGCCGGACGCCCGGGCGCCGCTGACCGATGCGCATGCCTGGCATGTGCTGATCGAAGTGGTTGCGGACCGTTCGACGGCATCGACCTTGCGCGATCGCTGCGAGGCGATGATGGCCGAGGCTTTCGAGGCCGAGCTGGTCGAGGATGCCGCGATGTCCGCCAGCGAAAGCCAGGCGGAGGCCATGTGGCTGCTGCGCGAATCGATCTCGCCCGCCGAACGCGCGCGCGGCCCGGCCGTGCAGCACGACATTTCGGTTCCGGTCGAGAAAATGCCGGACTTCGTGGAAACGACGATCCCGATGATCGAGGCGAAATGGCCCGGCACCGAAGCCATCGCCTTCGGCCATCTCGGCGACGGCAACGTGCACTACCATGTCATTGCCCCCAGCGTGACCGACGGCCCAGCCTGGCAGGCCAGCGAAGGCAAGGCGATCAGCCGTTACGTGCACGACCTCGTGACCGAATGGGGCGGCTCGATCTCGGCCGAACATGGCATCGGCCAGCTGAAGCGGGACGAACTGGCGCGGCTGGGAGATCCGGTGGCGCTGTCGATGCTGCGGGCCGTGAAGAATGCGCTCGATCCCCAGGGCATCTTCAACCCCGGAAAGCTGGTCTGAGCATGCATTTCGGCGCGCTGCCGCGTGCCGAATCAGGATCGGACGGCTGGACAAGCCCGACTCGCCCGATATCCCCGTTTCGGCAGGGCAGCGCGCTTGCTTCCGTCGCACGCAGCCCTTAAAGCGGCGCCTTCGAAAATTCCTGTCTTGCGGAGAGTATCGCAATGGCCACCGCGCCGCAGAATCCTGCCCTTCCCCTGTTCTACAAGGATCTCGTGCCGCTGAATTCCCAGCAGCATGCCACTTGGAAGACCCGCTCCACCGACAAGGCGACCTGGCTCGTCGGCGTGAATTCGATTCCGCTGACGGTCGAGGAATTCCCGCAGGCCCAGCGCAATTTCCCGATCATCTTCACCGCTGGAGAGAACCCGGTCCCGCTCGTGCTCATGGGCATGAACGAAGGCGTGAACGTCTACGTCGACGAGGACGGCACCGTGAACACGCCGGTCTATATCCCGGCTTACGCGCGTCGCTATCCCTTCATGCTGGCGCGCCTGCGCCCGGATGCCGAGGAACTGTCGCTCTGCATCGATCCCACCAGCGACCTCGTTGGCGAAGGCGATGACGGCCAGGCCCTGTTCGACGGCACCGAGCCCACCGAAACCACCACGAACATGCTCAAGTTCTGCGAGAACTTCGAGATCGCCGGCACCAAGACCGCCAACTTCATGGCGGAACTGGCCAAGCACAACCTGCTGATGGACGGCGAGCTGAACATCGACATCGGCACCGGCCAGCCCTTCACTTACCGTGGCTTCCAGATGGTCGACGAGACCAAGCTGCGCGAAGTGCGCGGCGACGTCCTGCGCCAGTGGAACCAGAACGGCATGCTGCCCCTGATCTACGCGCACCTCTTCTCGCTCGACCTGGTTCGCGAGATCTTCGGTCGCCAGGTTTCTCAGGGCAAGGGCCCGCAGGTTCTTCCCGCAGCCTGATCGCATGACCCATGGAGCGGGCATTTATGACATATTTGTCACATGCCCGCTCCATTATGCAGCAGCTTTCGAACACGCTCTTGCAAATCATATGTTGTTCGCCCCATTCTAGGGGTTGAATGTGCGATCAGGCTTGCTATGTTAGGGCTACCTGATCGGCGCTACCCTCATGGCCCGGTTGGGTTTGGTGCACATCGTGCACCTCCTCCCTGAACCTTGGCCACCTCGCGCATCGCGCGAGGTGGTTTTTTAATGCCTCCCCCACACGCCGATCTCTGTGAGACGAAGCCCGGTCAAGGCATTCCCCAAGATATTCGGCACCAGCTATTCGGCGGCTTGCGCCCAGCCCTTCCCGGCCCGCTCTTGAGCGAGATCGCAAACGGTTGCGGCCAGGCAGCGAACAAGGCCCGCCAGAAGATCCACGATCACCTCCATCCCCGGCCCCGGTTCGACGAGACGCGAATCAAGATAGCTGCTGCGGTCGATCTCCAATTGCATCGCATGGATCGATTCGGCCGGATTGCCGTGGCGATCCAGCACATAGCCTCCTGCGTAAGGGCGGTTATGAGCCGCCTCCCAACCATGGGCCGCGAAGTGCGAGAACGCGCCCGCCACCAGGCTGCCGTGGCAACTCGCCCCGAATCGATCGCCCACGACAAATGTGGCAGGCTCGCATCCCGGGCGAGCTGCCAGCGGCGGCATCGAATGGAGATCGAGCAGCAATGCCGCTCCCCAGCGCTCACGCAGGGCGCCAAGGGCCTGAGCAAGCGCGGCGTGATACGGCTCGTGCACATTATCGAGCCTGGCCTGGAGATCGTCCCCTTCCAGGCGGCCCCGCCAGATCTCGCCGACACCCGGAAGGCGGCGCGGGATAAGCCCCAATCCGTTGCGCACCCGGCGGCTCGGCAATGCACGCTGGCCTTCCGGCCGGGAGGCACGGCTGAACATCTCCCAATCGATGTCGTCCGGCGATCGATTGAGGTCGATCATGGCACGCGGAGCCTGCGCGAACAGCAAGGGCGCCCCCGTCGCCCGGGCAACCCCCTTCGCGACACGATCGACGAAGCGATCCTCCAGCCGCAAGGCCGTCGTCTCCGGCTGCTTCATTGTCCGGAGCAAACCGGGCGGATAGGCACGCCCGGCATGGGGAGCCGCGATCAGGACGGGTATGGCGGACGGCGCGGAAGCCGAAAGGACGAAGGCGGGAATGCCGGCAGAGCCCGGAATCAGCCCCCCGGCGCCTTGTTGCGAATCACTATCGCCACTCGGATCGATCATGTCTGTGAAGCTGGCCGTTTCCCCAATCGCTGTCAAAGCGTCCCGTTCCCGGTCAGTCGCTATTCCAGACGAGAATTTTAACCAGACACGGGTTAAAACTTGGCGCATGAGAGCGTGCTACACGCCCGAGCATACGAATATGGTCATGAATCTGGATATGAAAACGCGATGATCCGCATCCTGCTTGCCGAAGACGACCAGGCCATGCGCACTTATCTTGCCCGCGCCCTCGAAAACGCGGGCTATGACGTGCTGGCCGTCGATCGCGGAACCGAGGCCCTCCCCTATCTGGAAGCGCAGCATTTCGATCTGCTGCTTTCGGACATCGTCATGCCCGAGATGGACGGGATCGAGCTGGCGCAGCGCTGCGCCGAAATTTCTCCCGCAACCAAAGTCATGTTCATCACCGGCTTTGCCGCCGTATCCCTGCGCGCAAGCAGGGAAGCCCCCCATGCCAAGGTTCTGTCGAAGCCGTTCCATCTGCGGGATATCGTCCTGGAAGTTCAGCGCGTTTTCGGGCTTTCGGAACATGCGCGGCTCTGAAATCGCTATCCACAGGGCTGCCCACAGGCATGTGAAACTTTTTTGAAAAAACCGGTTGCCAACATCCGGCCTCACCGTTAGAGGCCCACTCCACCGAGCGGCACTACGGCGCCGCAACGGACCAACCGAATGGTGTGGGCGTATAGCTCAGTGGTAGAGCACTATGTTGACATCGTAGGGGTCGCAAGTTCAATCCTTGCTACGCCCACCATTCGAGAGCCCCGCAAGCCTCTGGCTTAGCGGGGTTTTCTCTTTTCGGCTTCCGCGACAGCGGCGAACTTTCCACCCCTGTTCGCGCAAGGATACAAACCGGCCACAAACCGCCGGGCCTTCATGCGCGCCGCGCAACTCCGCCCCCGCGCAAAGCGGGCGCCCCATCCGCAACCCGCCTTGCCAGCCGCTCCCCTCCTGCCTAAGAGACGCCCAATTTCTCACCTCCAGGGGAGTTTTCCGGAATGGCAAAAATCAAGGTCAAGAATCCCATCGTCGAGATGGACGGCGATGAAATGACGCGGATCATCTGGGAATGGATCCGTGAACGGCTGATCCTCCCCTACCTCGACATCGATCTCAAGTATTACGATCTGTCCGTCGAGAAGCGCGACGAGACCGACGACCAGATCACCGTCGACGCCGCGAACGCCACCAAGGAACATGGCGTTGCCGTCAAGTGCGCGACCATCACCCCCGACGAAGCGCGCGTCACCGAATTCAGCCTCAAGAAGATGTGGAAGTCGCCCAACGGCACGATCCGCAACATCCTGGGCGGCGTCGTGTTCCGCGAGCCCATCGTGATCTCCAACGTGCCCCGCCTGGTCCCCGGCTGGACCGACCCGATCGTCGTCGGCCGTCACGCTTTCGGCGACCAGTACAAGGCCACCGACACCCTGATCCCCGGCCCCGGCAAGCTGCGCCTGGTGTGGGACGGCGAGAGCGGCGAGAAGATCGACCTCGACGTGTTCGACTTCCCGGCTCCGGGCGTCGCCATGGCGATGTACAACCTGGACGAATCGATCCGCGACTTCGCGCGTGCTTCGTTCAACTACGGCCTCAACCTCGGCTGGCCGGTCTACCTTTCGACCAAGAACACGATCCTCAAGGCCTATGACGGCCGCTTCAAGGATCTGTTCCAGGAAGTGTTCGACACCGAAGGCTTCAAGGAAAAGTTCGCCGAAGCCAAGATCGTCTACGAACACCGCCTGATCGACGACATGGTCGCCTCGGCGCTCAAGTGGTCGGGCAAGTTCGTCTGGGCCTGCAAGAACTACGACGGCGACGTCCAGTCGGACACCGTTGCGCAGGGCTTCGGCTCGCTGGGCCTGATGACCTCGGTCCTGCTCTCGCCCGACGGCAAGACCGTCGAAGCGGAAGCCGCCCACGGCACCGTGACCCGTCACTACCGCCAGCACCAGCAGGGCAAGGCGACCTCGACCAACCCGATCGCCTCGATCTTCGCCTGGACGCGCGGCATCGCCTATCGCGGCAAGTTCGACGAAACGCCGGAAGTGGTGAAGTTCGCCGAGACGCTGGAGCAGGTCTGCATCGAAACCGTCGAAAGCGGCAAGATGACCAAGGATCTCGCGCTGCTGATCGGTCCGGACCAGAACTGGATGACCACCGAGCAGTTCTTCGAGGAAATCGTCAAGAACCTCGAAACCAAGATGGCTGCCTGGGCCTGAGGCCTTCGCATCGACCCCCGGGTCTTCGGACCCGGGGTGCAAAAAACCCTCCGCCTTCGCAGGCGGAGTGTTTTTTCTTGCCCCTTCAAGCGGCGACGCCGCCTTGCGGAACGTCTCTTATTCGAAGGGCTCTTCGCCTTCGAGCTTCGTGCGGTGCATCATGCGGCCGCAGTTCGGGTCATAGGCCTCGGCCCGGTGCATGGTGCCGGTATTGTCCCACATGACGAGATCGCCCACTTCCCACTCGTGGCTATAGGTGAACTCCGGTCCGGTAGCCCATTCGCGCAGGCCATGGATGATCATCGCGCTCTCCAGCGCGGACTTGCCGACCACTTGCGCCGAAGTGCAGCCGATCACCAGGCTCTTGCGGCCGGACTTGTGCTTCCAGACGAGGGGCAGTTCCTGCTCGCCGATCTGCGCATAGCCCTGCAACTTGGCGAGGCTCGGCTCGGGTTCGTAGTAGAACAGGCTGGCCCAGGGGCCGTGGATCATGCGGTACTGCTCGTACTCGGCCTGCTTGTCCGCCGGCAGTTCCTCGAAAGCGGCGTAAGTGTTCGCGAAACCGGTGTTACCCGTGCCGCGCGGGCTGGGCACCCGGCAGGACAGCAGGGAAGCCAGGATCGGCACGTCGTTGCGGGTGCCGTCGATGTGCCAGTAGAGCGAGCCCTTCAGGTACTCGGCGGCCATCGGGTTTTCCTTGGCATCGAGGGTGATCTTGGAAATCACTTCCTCTCCGCCCTTCCGCTCCGGCGCGAAAGTGCCGAGGGTCTTGGTGAAGGCGACCTGTTCCTCGTCCGTGAAGTTCACCTGCGGGAAAACCAGAACGCCCCGCGCCTCAAGAAGCTCGCGGATTTCCGTGGCGACAGCGCCCGAAAGCAGTTCTTCGCGGGTGTTGAGCACGCGACTGCCGATCTTGGGCTTGATCTCCTCGGCCCGGAGCTTGGTCTGGGTTGCCACCGACATCTCTCGTATTCTCCCGTATCATGGTCTGCCGCCATAGCGACTCATGGGAGAACAATACGCCGCCTGAACACCAGTTCAAACAAATGTGCAATGCAGCCGCGATCTATCGCGCGGCCGGCCGGTACAGCTTAGGGCGCTTCTCAGGGATCTGCTCAACCAGGGGGCAGCAGTCTGTCCAGCCAGGACTCGACGATGGCGCGGGCCTGCTCGTGCCCATCTTCGACGCCGAGCGACTGTTCCATCACGATGCAGCGACCGATCCCGGCAAGGATAACCGAGAGACCCGCCGGATCGAACCCCTCCAGCGCTTTCAACCGATCGCCGAGGAGGTGCTTCAGAAGCTCGACCTGCCGCGCACGCATCGCAAAGCTGTGCTCCGCCATGGCCTCCCGAACGGCGGGACGATGGTTGGCCAGCGCCATGAATTCAAGCGACATCGCTGTCCGGCTGGTATCGACGAAAAAGCGCCAGAGCGCCCGCACGGGATCGTCGGAAGCCAGCGCGGAATCGATCATCCGGTCGCTGTCGGCTGCGCCCTGGCGGCACACTTCCAGAAGCAGGTCGTCCGTCGTGGGAAAGTAGTAGTGGACCAGCGATGGCTTCAGCCCCGCCCTGGCCGCCACGCGCCGGGTGCTGGCGGCGGCATAGCCCTCGTCCCTGATCAGTTCCACCGTCGCCTCGACGATGCGCGCCCGCGTCGCGGATGTTTCTGCCCCAATCCTGCGCGCTGCGCCTGCCATGCAATCTCCTGTGCCCGCCAGCCGCTCGGCACGGTCCGGTTCGATGTCCGCGCCTGACTAGGCTCTGCCAACGGCCAGATCAACCGGACGGTTCGGCTTGCGTTATGTTCCCTTTTTGTTCATATTTGTCCGATGCAAGTTCACAAGGGAAGAGGGGCCGTCAGCGGCCAGGCCAGCAAGCGCTTCAATCTTCCCCAACGGGAGGCGGACGGCGACTGGCTGGACGCAATGGAGGACATCGACGGTCCGGCCCGACACCCCGCCACCACCGTCACCGAAGAGCACCCCCGCTCGATCCTGTCGTTCAACAAGTCTCCCGACATTCCCTTCGACCGCTCGATCAATGCCTATCGGGGCTGCGAGCACGGCTGCATCTATTGCTTTGCCCGCCCGACCCATGCCTACCACGATCTGTCGCCGGGCCTCGATTTCGAGACCAAGCTGTTCGCAAAACCGGACGCGGCGAAGATGCTGCGCGAAACCCTGGCCAAGCCGAGCTACCGTCCCGCTCCCATAGCCATGGGCACCAATACCGACCCCTATCAGCCCATCGAAGGACGCTATCGTATCACGCGCAACCTGCTCGAAGTGTGCCTTGAGGCGCGGCATCCGGTCACTATCACAACCAAATCGGACCGGGTTCTTCATGACCTCGACCTGATCTCTCAATTGGCGCGGCGGAACCTGGTGGCGGTCGCCATATCGGTCACTAGCATGGACGCGAAGCTCTCCCGCCTGCTGGAACCGCGCGCAGCCGCGCCTGCAAAGCGGATAGCGGCGCTTGGCAAGCTGGCGGAAGCAGGCGTGCCGGCCCATGTCTCGATAGCGCCGGTAATCCCTTCGATAACGGATCAGTTCCTGGAGGACATCCTCCTTGCCGCGCGCGAACAGGGCATCGATCGCGCAACCTGGATCATGATACGCCTGCCCCACGAAGTGGCGCCGCTATTCCGCGAGTGGCTGGAGGCGCACTTTCCCGATCGCGCGAGCAAGGTCATGGCAACGATCCAGTCGATGCGCGGTGGGCGCGACAACGACCCCGAATTCTTCACCCGCATGCGACCCAGCGGTGTCTGGGCGGACCTGTTTCGTCGGCGGTTCAAGGTCGCCATGCAGCGCATGGGATTTTCCCGGCCGGAGATTTCGCTGGATTGTTCGGGTTTTCGCCGTCCTTCGCTGGACGGCCAGCTTTCGCTGTTATGAACGCCTTGCCCATCACCGCGCGTCCGGCAACCGGATCCATCCTCGCGCGTTCCCTGCAACGATAAAAAATCGGACAGGAGGCCGTCATGGCAGATGAAACCGTAACCACCGAGCGCGCTCCCGAAGCCCCCACGACGACCACAACGATCATTCGCGAACGCGGCTCCTCCGGCAGCGCCACGGGGATCGTGATGGCACTGATCCTGCTGATCGCGGTCGTCGGCGGCATCTACCTCTTCAGCCAGGGCACGCAGAGCGAGGCCGCCAAGGACGACGCGGTTGCCAATGCGGCGAACAACGTCGGCGCCGCGGCCGACAAGGTTGGCGATGCCGCCCAGGACGCGGCAGACAGCGTATCCAAGGACAGCGGCAACTGACGAGAGTGAGCGGGTCCGAGCGATCGGACCCGCCTCAGGCCGCGCGACGAAGCCCTTCCGGCCCGCGGCGCGCAATCAGGGACACGTTGGATATCCCCGCCACGCTGGCGAGATGCTCGGCGAAATCACCGTCGAGCGCAAAGCTGCGGCCAAGACGGACCTTCTGCTTCTTTCCCTCACCCAGGTCGAGTGTCGCCACCACCTCCCCACAGCCCGGCGCGCCTTCACGCATCAGCATCGCCAGCTCCTGCACCGCGTCCACCCGATCGATGTCGAGCGTCAGCAACATCCGCGCATCGGCTTTCACTTCGTTGAGCGGCCTCGCACTGCGAACCGTGACGCGGGGTGGTTCATCCGGGCTGGGACTGTCGAGTTCGACGTTGAGCAGGATGCAGGTGCCCTCCTTCGACCATCTGACGAAGTTCTCCACCAGGCTTTCCTCGAAGCACGATGCCGAGAAATTGCCCGATTGGTCCGAGAAATCGGCCATGACGAAGTCCTTGCCGCGCTTCGTCTTGCGCTTCTGAACGTTCTCCACCATCGCCGCCATCACCGCGCCGGTCCGGCCCGCCCCGCCGCCCGTCATCAGGCTGGAGTATGTCCGCGCGCCATTGGCCGAAGCCACGGCGCGGTATTGCTCGACCGGGTGCGCCGCGAAATAGAAGCCGAAAGTCTCGCGTTCCTTGGCCATCTGATCGGTGCGATTCCACGGTTCGGCCTCGACGAGGCGCAAGCCCTGCTCGACGTGATCGTCACCGCCGAACAGGCTGTTCTGGTCGGAATTGCGCTCACGCGAGGATCGGTCGGCTTCGGCCAGCAGGGTGTCCGCATTGGCCAGCACTTTGGCGCGGTTGGGCTCAAGCGCGTCGAACCCGCCTGCCGCCGCCAGGCTTTCGAGCTGGCGGCGATTCATCGATCCTGCCGGGGCGCGGCGGAACACATCGTCCAGGCTGACGAACTTGCCGTTCGCCTCCCGCTCGGCAACCAAGGCCTCCATCGCCTTCTCACCGACGTTGCGGATGCCGGCCAGGGCATAGCGCACCGCGTGGCTGTCCGGCGTTTCCTCGACGCAGAACTCCGCTTCCGACATGTTGATGTCGGGCGCGGCCAACTGGATGCCGTTGCGGCGGGCATCGTCCACGAAGATCGCCAGCTTTTCAGACTGATGCATGTCGAAACACATCGAGGCGGCGTAGAATTCGTGCGGGTAATGCGCCTTGAACCACGCGGTGTGATAGGCAAGCAGCGCGTAAGCGGCAGCGTGCGACTTGTTGAAGCCGTAGCCGGCGAACTTGTCGATCAAGTCGAACAGTTCGTTGGCCTTGGCGGCATCGATGCCGGAGACGTCCTTGCAACCATCGACGAAGCGCTGGCGCTGCTTGTCCATTTCCGCCTGGACCTTCTTGCCCATGGCGCGGCGCAGAAGGTCTGCATCGCCCAGCGAATAGCCCGCCAGGATCTGCGCTGCCTGCATGACCTGTTCCTGGTAGACGAAGATCCCGTAAGTTTCGCCCAGGATGCCCGAGAGTTTCTCGTGCGGGTATTCGATCGATTCCAGCCCGTTCTTGCGTCGGCCGAACAGCGGAATGTTGTCCATCGGGCCGGGACGGTAGAGCGAGACGAGCGCGATGATGTCGCCGAAGTTGGTCGGCTTCACCGCCGCCAGGGTGCGGCGCATGCCTTCCGATTCCAGCTGGAACACCCCGACGGTGTCGCCGCGCTTGAGCAGTTCGTAGACCGCAGGATCGTCCCAGCCGAGCGTGGAAAGGTTGATCGAGATCCCGCGCCGTTCCAGCAGGTCGCAGGCTTTCTTCAGCACGGAAAGCGTCTTCAGGCCTAGGAAGTCGAACTTCACGAGGCCGGTGTCTTCCACCGACTTCATGTCGAACTGCGTAACCGGCATGTCCGAGCGCGGATCGCGGTAGAGCGGCACCAGTTGCGCCAGCGGGCGGTCCCCGATGACCACGCCCGCCGCGTGGGTGGACGAGTTGCGCGGAAGCCCCTCAAGCTGCACCGCCAGATCGACGAGACGCCTGACCTCGTGGTCGACGTCGTATTCCCGGCGGAATTCGGCCACCGGCGGGTCGGCGGTGACACCGTGCTTCTTGCGTCCGTGCAGCGCCTCGGTCAGCGTCCAGGGGTCGGTCGGATGGTTGGGCACCATCTTGCAGAGGCTGTCGACGCGGCCGTAGCTCATTTGCAGGATGCGCCCGCAATCGCGCAGCACCGCGCGGGCCTTCATCTTGCCGAACGTGATGATCTGCGCGACGTGGTCGTGTCCGTACTTGCCCTGGACGTAGCGGATCACTTCGCCGCGACGGGTTTCGCAGAAGTCGATGTCGAAGTCCGGCATCGAGACGCGTTCCGGGTTGAGGAAGCGTTCGAACAGCAGGCCCAGTTTGAGCGGATCGAGGTCGGTCACGGTCAGCGCCCAGGCGACCAGCGAGCCGGCGCCGGAGCCACGGCCCGGTCCCACCGGGATGTCGTTGTCCTTGGCCCACTTGATGAAGTCGGCAACGATCAGGAAGTAGCCGGGAAAGCCCATGCCGGCGATGATCTGAACTTCGAAATCGAGGCGCCTGGCATAGTCCAGGAAATCGTCGGTGACGCCGCGTTCGGCCAGTTCGCGCCACGCCGCCTCTCGCTCCTCGCCCTGAAGCGCCATGGCGGCATCGAGTTCTTCCTCCGTCACCTCCGGCCAGTAAGGCGCGAGTCGGCGGGCAAGGCCGGCGCGCGAATTGTCCGCCAGCATCCGCGCCTCGCCTTCCAGGTCACCCGCGAGGCTGGGCAACAGCGGCTTGCGGCGCGGCGGCATATAGGCGCAGCGCTGGGCCACGACGAGCGTGTTGGCCAGGGCTTCGGGCAGGTCCGCGAACAGTTCCTGCATCGTTTCGGCCGGCTTGACCCAGCGCTCCGGCGAGGAACGCGGGCGATCCGCCGCATCGACTTGCGTCGAATTGGCGATGCAGAGCATGGCGTCATGCGCGGCATGGAACTGCGCTTCGGCATATTGCGCGGGATTGGTGCCGACCAGCGGGATGTCTCGCGCGTAGGCAAGCGCGATCAGATCTTCTTCACTGCCATCTTCGGCCTCGTCGCCGGTACGGGCGATCTCGATGTAGAGACGGTCTCCGAACAGCGCCTGCAAGGTATCGCAATAGCTTTCGGCAGCCTCCACCCGGTCGGCCGCGAACAGGCGAGCCAAGGCGCCCTCGCCGCCGCCGGTCAGGCAGATCAGGCCATCGGTATGGCCCCGCAGGCTATCCAGTTCGACATGGGCTTCGAGATGAAGCGGCCGATCGAGATGCGCGCGGCTGACGA
The DNA here is from genome assembly GCF_044987305.1 of Novosphingobium sp. ZW T3_23. NCBI lineage: Bacteria > Pseudomonadati > Pseudomonadota > Alphaproteobacteria > Sphingomonadales > Sphingomonadaceae > Novosphingobium > Novosphingobium sp. ZW T3_23. Next base: position 251,190 of record NZ_JBJDRF010000002.1, on the reverse strand, counting down.
GATCGCACAAGTTGAGCCAGCCCGCCTCGTTCTGGGCGAACAGCGCCAGCCAGTCGATCGGACGATCCTGGCCCTGCTTCACGGCACCCGGCCGGGCGACCGCCAGGAACGTGCCGACGATGGGCTGCACCCCGGCGCCCTTGCACGCCTGGGCGTAAGTCGGCGCCCCATAGAGGCCGTTGCGGTCGCAGATCGCGGCGGCGGGAAACTTGCGCTCCTTGGCAAGCTTGGCCGCGGCCTTGGGATCGATCGCGCCGTCCAGCATCGTGAAACTCGAAAAGATGCGGAGCGGTACGAAAGGTGCGTGGGCCATCGGCGGAATTTAGGCATTGCCCCACCTCCCGATCAAGGCGCGCCTGCGGATAAGCCGGGGGAAAGGACACTGATGCCGCCAAAATGGTGCAAGAACGGGTGCCCGCTGGGCGCGCACCCCCACTTTGCGAACCTCGCCGGCAGTGCCGGAGACAGCCTTGTAAATGCCGGTAAATCGCGTCATGTTCGGCCCGTTCCCCTTCCTGCGTACGGGCCGCCGCGCCGTTCGAAAGCCCGAGAATTCACAAGCCCCGCGCCCGCTCTGGCGCTTCGTCTTTTTGCCCATGTGGCGGTTCTGGAGACGCGTGAATGAAGGTAGCCTATCTCGCCTTGATCCCTCTGCTGCTCGTACCCGAAGGACTCCTGCCTTCTGCGGCCATGGCCCAGCAGAACCGCCCACAAGGATCACAAGGCCAGAACACGCGCCCGCCGGGCGGGAATCAAAGCAGCACGAATCGACCCGGAGGCGGACAATCGCAAGGCGGGAGGCCGACGAATCCCGGAGCCGGCAACAACAGGCCCCAACCGCAACCCTCAACGCAGCCCTCACGCCCCGGCGGCAACCAGACCCAACCTTCCCGGCCCGGCGCCGGCAACGACCAGCGCCCTCCGCAGAACGGCAATCGTCCGGGCCAGCCGGGCACGAACCGGCCCGGCCAAGGCGGCAACCAACGCCCGCCGGCCGTGACTACGCCGCATCGGCCCGGCGCAGGCCGACCCAACACCTTCCGACCGATGCGAGCGCCGGCCTACCGCTACCCCAGGGGGTACGGCTATCGCCGCTGGTCGACCAACATGGTGCTGCCGGCGATCTTCCTGTCATCGACCTACCTGTTCCAGGATTATGCGATGATCGGCGTGGGCAGACCGCCCGCAGGCTACTATTGGGTCCGTTATGGCCCCGACCTTCTTCTGGTGAATCGCGGAACCCGGCGCGTGGTCGATGTGATCTACGGCGCGTTCTATTGAACAACGCAGGAGGACATCGCGGCATGGCCGCTCACAGCAACGCCTCAATGTCCTTCTCCAGCCGCTCCGGGCGATCGGTCGGCGCATAGCGCCGCACGACCTTGCCGTCTCGACCGATCAGGAACTTGGTGAAGTTCCACTTGATGGACTTGCTGCCGAGGAAGCCGGGTGCCTCGCTCTTGAGCCAGGTCCATAGCGGCGCGGCATGATCGCCGTTGACATCGACCTTGCCCATGAGGGGAAACGAGAGGCCGAAGTTGACGTCGCAGAAGGATGCGATCTCTTCCGCAGAGCCCGGTTCCTGGCCACCGAACTGGTTGCAGGGGAAAGCGATCACCTCGAAGCCCCGATCGCGATACTTGCGCCATAGCGCTTCGAGGCCGGCGTACTGCGGCGTAAATCCGCATTTGCTGGCGGTGTTCACGACCAGCAGCACTTTCCCGAGCCGGTCGGCGAGACTGGTCGTCTCGCCGCCGGGTAACTGGGTTTCGAAATCCGCGACAGTGCGGGGATCAGCCGGCGACGCCATGAGGGAAATCCGTCCTTCGATAAAGACGGCGTATGTCCCCTATTTCCAGCAACCTGTCACCGTCCTTCTGGACGGAATAGTTGCCCTGGTCCGCTTCCGGCAGATGCATGACATAGCGGATCAGATTGGCCACGGTATCCCTGCGGATGGCCTTGAATACGTTGAATACACCTCCACCGTCGGCCGTCTTGTGCAGTTCGGCACTATCGTTCCAGCCCAGGCCTTCGCCTGCCGGATGGCCTTGGATGGTTGTGGGAAAGTCGCTCATAAAAACGCTCCTTTCGCGCGTCTTGCCTCTGAAGGTAAAACGCTTGGACCGTCTGCGATGTTCCCTGGGGCCTCTGGGGTATCCCTAGACGAACATCAGGTCAGCACGCCATCGTGCAGTCTTACCACGCGGTCCATCGCCGCAGCCAGACGCTCGTTGTGGGTAGCCACCAGCGCGGCGCTGCCTTGTCCGCGCACCAGTTCGAGGAACTGCGCGAAAACCTTGTCGGCCGTGGACTCGTCGAGATTGCCGGTGGGCTCGTCGGCCAGCACCAGGCGCGGACGGTTCGCCAGAGCGCGGGCGACGGCCACGCGCTGCTGCTCGCCGCCCGAGAGCTTGCTGGGACGATGATCGAGCCGCTGCCCCAGGCCCAGCGCGCCCAGCAGATCCCTGGCGCGCTCCTCGCACTCCTCGCGCGGCTTGCCGGTGATGAGCTGCGGCAGCACCACGTTCTCGATCGCGTTGAAGTCCGGCAGGAGATGGTGGAACTGGTAGACGAAACCGATGTGATCGCGCCGCACCGCCGCGCGGCGATCCTTGCCGAGTTTCGAGGCATCGATGCCCGCGATCTCGATCCGTCCTCCGAAACCGCCTTCCAGAAGGCCGATCGCCTGGAGCATGGTCGATTTGCCGGATCCAGAAGGCCCCAGCAGGGCGACGATCTCTCCGGGCTGGACCGCAAGATCGACGCCGCGCAGCACGTCGATGCGCACCCCGCCCTGCTCGAAGCTGCGGGTAAGTCTGTCGAGGCGAACTACCGGGTCATTCATAGCGCAGCACCTGCACGGGATCGGTGCTCGCCGCCTTGAAGGCGGGATAGAGCGTGGCAAGGAAACTGAAGATCAGGGCCATCACGCAGATCACCGCGATCTCCACCGGGTCGGGCCGCGAGGGCAGCTCGGTCAGGAAACGGATCGAGGGATCCCAGAGATTCTGGCCGGTCACGATCTCCACGAAATGGACGATAGGCTGGCGGAAGTAGAGGAACGCGAAGCCCAGCAGCACGCCGGCAGCCGTGCCCATCGCACCGATGCAGAACCCGGTCATCACGAAGACCTTGAGCAGCGAGCGCCGCGTGGCCCCCATCGTGCGCAGGATCGCGATATCCCGCGTCTTGGCGCGCACCAGCATGATCAGCGACGACAGGATATTGAACACCGCCACCAGCACGATGATCGAGAGCACCACGAACATCGCCACGCGCTCCACCGACAGCGCCTCGAACAGCGAGGCGTTGATGGTCTTCCAGTCGGTGACGATCGCCCTGCCCTTCAGCTTGCGTTCGAGCGGGGCGAGGATTTCGCCGACTTTGTCCGGATTGGTCGTCGTCACCTCGATCATGCCGATGGTGTCGCCGGTCAGCATCAGCGTCTGCGCATCCTTCATCGGCATGACCACATAGGCCTTGTCGTAGTCATAGATGCCGATCTCGAAGATCGCGGCGACGCGATAGGCGATCTGGCGCGGCACCGTGCCGAAGGGCGTCGAGCGGCCCAGCGGGTTCATCACCGTGATCGTATCGCCCACTTGCGCGCCCAGGTTCTGCGCAAGCTGCGAGCCGATCGCCACATTGTCGCTTCCCGGCACCAGTTCACGCAGATCGCCCGCCTTCACCTTTTCGCCAAGGCGCGCGATATCCTCATTCGTGTTTCCGCGAACCAGCACGCCTTCGACGCGGCCGTTGAAGGTCGTCACCAGCGGCTGTTCGATCAGCGGCGAGGCATTGACGACATTGGGCGTGGCCCGAACGTCCTTGAGCACGTCCCGCCAATCGTCGAGCCGGCCGCCATAGGCATTGATGATGGCATGGCCGTTGAGCCCGACGATCTTGTCGAACAGTTCGGCACGGAAGCCGTTCATCACGCTCATGACGATCACCAGCGCGGCGACGCCCAGCATGACCGCCACCAGGCTGATGCCGGCGACAAGGGCGATGAAGCGCTCGCCCTTTCCGGGCAGCATATAGCGCTTGGCGATGGTCCATTCGAAAGGGGATAGGATCAAGCGACGGGTCCGTCTGTGATCGGGCAGGTGGCCCGGCATTAAGCAGAAGTGGATAGACTGGCAAGCGGATCGCCCGCCCGAGGTGACGGGGCGCTGAACGGGCCCTTCATAATGCCTCGGATCCTGCCGGGTTCCGATGGCATCGAGGCTGTCATGATGTCGTCACGTAGCGGGCTCAAATGCGCCAACCCGACTTCCGGCACTCGACCCCCCTTGCATTTCGAGGCGATCCGCTCCAAATGCGCGCCAGATATTGACGCGCCAGCGGGCCGGAAAAAACACCCATGAACCTGACTCACCCCTTTCGTGACGCCGACGGGGACAAGCTGCGCGAAGAGTGCGGCATCTTCGGCGTAATCGGTTCCAAGGACGCGGCGAATATCGCCGCGGCCGGGCTCCATTCCCTTCAACATCGCGGTCAGGAAGCCGTGGGCATCACCAGCTTCAGCGGGTCGGAGTTCCACTCCTACCGCGGGCTCGGCCACGTGGCGCAAGTGTTCTCGCAGCGAGAGCTGGACACACTGCCGGGCACCATGGCCTCTGGCCACGTCCGCTATGCGACGACCGGTGGATCGGGCCTGCGCAACGTGCAGCCGCTCTTCGCCGACCTTGCCGCGGGCGGTTTCTCGATCGCCCACAACGGCAACATTTCCAACGCGATGACGCTGAAGCGCGATCTCGTGTCGAAGGGCTCGATCTTCCAGTCGACCTCCGACACCGAGGTGATCATCCACCTCGTCGCCACCAGCCGCTATCCCACCCTGCTCGATCGCTTCGTCGACGCGCTGCGCATGGTGGAAGGCGCCTATTCGCTGATCTGCATGACGGCCGAAGGCATGATCGCCTGCCGCGATCCGCTGGGCATCCGCCCGCTGGTCATGGGCCGCATCGGCGACGCCACCGTATTCGCTTCGGAAACCGTGGCCTTCGACGTGATCGGCGCCGAATTCATCCGCTCGATCGAGCCTGGCGAACTGGTCCAGGTGGATCACAAGGGCACGATTTCCAGCCACCGGCCTTTCGGCAATCCGGCTCCGCGCCCCTGCATCTTCGAGCATGTCTACTTCAGCCGACCCGATTCGGTGATGGACGGCCGCTCAGTCTACCAGGTGCGCAAGCAGATCGGCATGGAACTGGCCAAGGAAGCGCCCGCCCCCGCCGACGTCGTTATCCCGGTTCCGGACAGCGGCGTTCCCGCTGCCATCGGCTATGCCCAGCAATCGGGCATTCCCTTCGAACTCGGCATCATCCGCTCGCACTATGTCGGCCGCACCTTCATCCAGCCGGGTGACGCGGCCCGCCACGCGGACGTGAAGCGCAAGCACAACGCCAACCGCGCCATCGTCGAAGGCAAGCGCATCATCCTGATCGACGATTCGATCGTGCGCGGCACCACCTCGCTCAAGATCGTCGAGATGATGCGCGATGCCGGCGCCGCCGAAGTCCACATGCGCATCGCCAGCCCGCCGACCGAGCATTCGTGCTTCTACGGCGTCGACACGCCGGAGCGGTCGAAGCTGCTGGCTGCCAACATGGACATCCAGGCCATGGCCGACTTCATCAAGGCCGATAGCCTTGCCTTCGTCTCGATCGACGGCCTCTACCGCGCCGTCGGTGAGGAAAAGCGCAACCGGAAGCGCCCGCAGTTCTGCGACGCCTGCTTCTCGGGCGAATATCCCACCAAGCTGACGGACTTCGCCGAAAGGTTCTCGGGGGAGCTCAACGCAGCGTGAGCGAGAATGTTGGCGGCAAGCCGTTCGAAGGTCAGGTTGCGCTCGTAACCGGCTCAAGCCGGGGCATAGGCGCGGCCACGGCGCTCGCACTCGCGGCGACAGGGGCGCATGTCCTGCTGACCGGGCGCGACACCAAGGCGCTCGAAGCGATCGAGGACCAGATCTACCAGGCCGGCGGCTCGGCAACGATCGCGCCGGTCGATCTGGTCGAACCGGACGGCATCGCCCGCCTGGCCACCGCCGTCTCGCAGCGCTGGGGCAAGCTCGACATCCTCGTCGTCAATGCAGCGGTCCTGCCCGAACTGACGAGCGTGGCCGATATCGACCAGCGCGCCTTCAACAAGGCCCTCACCACCAACGTTCTCGCCACGCAGGCGCTGATCGCCAACTTCGACGGCCTGCTCCGCAAGAGCGACAATGCCCGCGTGATCGGCCTGAGCACCAGCGTCGCGGAAAAGCCGCGCGCGTTCTGGGGCGCCTATGCCGCCACCAAGGCCGCCAGCGACATGCTGCTGGACTGCTATGCCGAGGAAACGCGCAACGCCACGAAGGTCCGCGTCGCCATCGTCAACCCCGGCGCCACGCGCACCGCCATGCGCGCCCGCGCCTATCCGGGCGAGGCCCCTGCCTCGGTCAAGCCGCCGGAAGTCGTGGCTGACCGACTGGTCGCGCTGCTGGGTGAAGCCTTCGAGAGCGGGCACCGCGAAACCGTCTCGTCCGCATTTTAATCCTGTGGTAACCCTTTCCTGATTTTCTACCATTGACGACGCTACGATTGCGTCATCCCAATGCATGGATCTCGGAAAAATGACGACGAAATCCCCGCAGGACATCTACGAACTGGCCGCACAGGAAGACCGCAGCGCGATCCGCCAGCGTATCTCGATACCGGCCGGTTTTCGCGCATCCGGAACCAAAGGCTTCCAGACGGCGGTGCGCGATCTTTCGCTATCCGGTTTTTCGGCGACGGCGATCAGCCGCATCGCTCCGCGTACCTGTTGCTGGCTGACCCTGCCCGGCATGGAAGCCTTGTCCGCACGCGTGATCTGGTGGGAAGATGGACTCGTCGGCTGCGCCTTCGAGCAACTGCTGAACCCGATCGACCTCGATACGGTGCTGACCCGCTGGCGCGGCCTGGGAAACTGATCAGGATTTCACGGCTCGGCGGGCTTGACCAGCGTCACTTGGGCAACGTCGATGCCGCCGCCCAAGAAGCCGCCTTCGCAATACATCAGGTAAAAGCGCCAGAGCCGCACGAAGCGCTCGTCGAACCCGGCGGGGAGCCTGCCTTCCGCGACCACCTTGTCGAAGTTGCGGCGCCATTCGTGAAGGGTGCGGGCATAGTCCAGGCCAAAGGCCTGCCTGTCCTGCCATAACAGTCCACGCTGCTGCGCAAGGCGGCGAAATTCCGGCTCGTGAATCAACATGCCGCCGGGGAAAATGAACGTCTGGATGAAGTCCGCGCTGCCGGCATAGGCGTCGAAGATGTCATCGCGCATGGCGATATACTGGATCGCCGCCCGGCCGCCCGGCTTGAGGTTCCGCTCTATGCAATCGAGGAAATCCGGCCAGAAGCCACGCCCCACCGCCTCCACCATTTCGACGGAGACGATCGCGTCGTAATCGCCGGAGACGTCGCGATAATCCTGCTTGAGGAAATCGACCCGGCCGCCGCGCGCCTCCACCCTGCCGTTCCAACGCTGGCGTGCATAGGCAAGCTGCTCGTCGGAAAGGCTGATGGCATCGACCTGCGCGCCTTCCGTCTCCGCCAGGAAGGCCGAAAGCGTGCCCCAGCCACAGCCGATCTCCAGCACGCGCGCGCCCTCATGAAGATCGAGCCGATGCGCGATCGCGCCGATCTTGTTGGACTGGGCGGCGTCCAGTGTCGTGACGAACTGGCTGAGTGCGTTCGGCCCGCTTCCCGAACGCGGGAAGATGCCGCTGGAATAGAGCATCGTTTCGCCAAGCCATTGCTCGTAGAAGTCGTTGCCCAGGTCATAATGGGCATGGATGTTCCGCAAGGAGCCCGAACGCGTATTGCGATGAAGCCAATGCAGGAACTTGGCCAGCGCCCGCCAGGGGCCCGTAGCCCTGCCGACATTGCCGAGACTATCGGCATTCTCCATGAACAGGGCGAAGATCGGCACGGGATCCGGGCTGTCCCATTCGCCTTCCTCCCATGCCTGATACCAGCCGACCGAGCCTGCCGTGGCCAGACGCAGCAAGGCGCGCCAGCTGCGAATCTCGACGACCGCATCGAAACCGGGCGCCCTTCCGCCCAGCAGGCGCGTCCCGCCTCCCGGCAGCGTCGCTTCTATCGAGCCGCTTTCAAGGCCCCTGTCGATTCGATCCAGAACCTTCGAGACGCCGCCTGACCAGAACCGCGCCAGCCATTGCGGACCAACACCGATGGAGCGGCCACCCTCGACCAGCCCCTCTCCCCTGCCTGGCGCACTTGCGTTCATGAACCGGATATTATCCGGAAAATGGCCGCGGGCAATTGCTTAGAAGTCTGGTTGGAAACATCAGGAAGCGCTGATGGTCCTGGCGAGGCTCACCGAACCTTGGAACGTCCCCAGGCCGCCAGGGCGCGCTCCCGGCCGTCGCGATGCTCGACCAGCTTGGGCGGATAGCCGTCTGGTCGCTTTCCTTCAGCCGGATCATGGATATCCGCATCGTCGAGGACGGCCAGTTCCGGCACCCACTGGCGGATATAGTCCGCTGCGTCGAACTTCTCGGACTGCGTGAGCGGCGCCATGATCCGCACGAACATCTGCGCGTCCACGCCGGAACCGGCGCTCCATTGCCAGTTCACCGCATTGGAACCGTAATCCGCATCGACGAGCGTATCCCAGAACCATCGCTCGCCTTCGCGCCAGTCGATCAGCAGGTGCTTGATGAGGAAACTGGCGACGATCATCCGCACCCGGTTGTGGATCCAACCCGTGTGCCAGAGCTGGCGCATGCCGGCATCGACGATCGGATAGCCGGTCCGCCCCTGCTGCCAGGCCCTCAGATCCGAATCGGCTGCCTTGCCGGTGCGCCAGTGGATGCGCGCGAAGTCTTCCTTGGCCGATCGGCTGCCATATTCAGGAAACTGGAGGATCACGTTCTGGGCATAGTCGCGCCAGCCCAGCTCGCCGAGAAAGGTCTCGACCGATCCCCCGGCATCGGCCACCGCATGCCAGACCTTCGCGGGCGAGATTTCCCCGAAGTGGAGATGGGGCGAGAGGAAGGAGGTTCCTTCCTCGGACGGCAGGTTGCGCTGCGCCTCGTAAGCCGAAGCTTCCTCCACGAAGGCGTCGAGCCGTTTCCGCGCGCCTGCCTCGCCGGGCTCCCACATCTCGCGCATGCCGCCGGCCCAGTCGGGCTGCGCGGGCGGCAGGTTCCAGTCCGCCAGACGATCGGACCGGGGCCACCGGCTCGGGGCTTCGATCCGGGCAGGTCGGGGATGGGGTTCGACGGGCGGCAGGCGTTCATGCAAAGCGCGCCAGAACGGCGTGTAGATCTTGTAAGGCCGGCCCGCCCCCGTGGTCACCGAACCCGGCGGCGCGAGGTAGTTGCCGTGATGCAGATGCAGGTCGAGCACCTGCGAAACGGCTTTCTCGGCGTTGCGCCACCAGGGCTCGTAATGGTGAAGAGCATGAACCTCGCGGGCGCCCACTTCGTCCGCGATGGCTTTCAACACCTCATCGCTGCGGCCCTGGCGAAGGACCAGCCGCGAGCCCTTTTCGCGCAAGGCGGCGTCCAGGCTTTCCAGGGAATGGTGCAGCCACCATCGGGAGGCGGCGCCCATGCGGCGGTGCTTCGGGGTTTCGTCGTCCAGCACATAGACCGGGACGATGGCGCCTTGGCTTGCGGCCTCTAAGATGGCAGGCTGATCGGAAAGGCGCAGGTCGCGCCGCAGCCAGACAATGACGGGGGGTTTCATGCTGCCGGAACGCTTGTCGGTCATCGCCGTTCCTTAGGTCAATGTCCATTTCCAAGCCAGCGCCCGCCTCGTCGAAGAGGTCTGCGGCCTTCCGCCATCGGATCGACCCCCGCAAGGCCCTGCTGGCGGCCGCGATCTGCTGGACGGGATTCGCCTTCTTCGCATGGGCCATGCCGGCAGGCCGCACCACGCAATTCGACCGGATCGGGCTGCTCTTCTGGCGCGCCCAGGACTTGCGCCCTGAAGGGCCGACCTGGCTGCTGGAATGGGTGCGCGATCTCACCGCGATGGGCGGGTTCCTGCAGTTGAAGCTCTACACGATCTTCGCGGTCGTGGCGCTGTTCTGGCTGCGCTGTCGCCGGGAGGGGATGCTGCTGGCACTCACCGTGCTCAGCGCCAGTCTCGTCAACCTGGGCTTCAAGGCGCTGTTCGGGCGCCCTCGTCCGGAAATCGTGCCTCATCTCACCGAGGCCGGCGGCGCCAGCTTCCCCAGCGGGCACAGCTTCAACGCGGCCTCCACCTACATCGCCTTCGCCTTAGCATTCGCCGCGCTGAGTCATCGCGGCGCGGTGCGCCACACCTTGGTCGCGAGCGCCATGGTGCTCAGTCTCGCCATTGCCTGGAGCCGCGTCTGGCTGGGCGTTCACTGGCCGAGCGACGTCATGGCCGGATGGCTTGGCGGCGCCGGATGGGCGTTCCTCGCCAGTGCCCTGCTCTATCGCCCGGCGGAAACGGCGATCCACGCCGCCGACGAACTTGCCGGAGCCGAACGGGTCACCTGACCGTCCAGGTCTGCCCGCGCGCAAGCAACTGGCCAAGGTCCGCCGGCTTGCTTGCCGCGTGCCCCTCCCTCTCGGCGATCACCGCGCTTTCGAAGGTCGGCGCCGGATCGTCATGGATCACCCCGAGCGCCATGGGATAAGGGCCGAACGGCATCTCCACCAGCATATGGGCCAGGCTCCGGTTCCGCACATCGTGGACCAGCACGTCGGCGGCGCGCCAGTCTCCATCCACCACATCGACGACTTTCAGCGACAGCGTGGCCATGTCGAACGCAAGCCCCTTCGCACCCCCGGCGAACAGCAAGGGCTCGCCATCCCGGCAATAGACCTGGGCGTCGGCGGCGACCGCCTTGTCCGTGAAATCGTCGAAACGGTCCTTGTTGTAGACGATGCAGTTCTGGAAAATCTCCACGAAAGCCGCGCCCTTGTGGCGATAGGCGGCCTTGAGCACCTCGGGCAGATCCCTGGACACGTCATAGCTGCGCGCCACGAACCGGGCGCCCGAACCCAGCGCGAAAGCACAAGGGCTGGCCGGACGGTCTACCGAACCTGCGGGCGATGTCGGCGAAGGCGTGCCGATGCGGCTCGTCGGTGAATACTGCCCTTTGGTCAGGCCATATATCTCGTTGTTGAACAGCAGGATCTGGCAATCGAGGTTGCGCCGCAGGACGTGCATCGTGTGGTTGCCGCCGATCGACATGCCATCCCCGTCGCCCGTCACCAGCCAGACGTCGAGATCCGGATTGGCAAGCTTGATCCCCGTGGCCACGGCCGGCGCCCGGCCATGGATCGAATGGAAGCCATAGCTTTCGACGTAGTAGGGAAAGCGACTGGAACAGCCGATGCCCGAAACGAAGACCGTATTCTTCGGATCGGCCCCCAGCATCGGCAGAGTGCGCTGCACGGCCTTGAGTATCGCATAGTCCCCGCAGCCGGGACACCAGCGCACTTCCTGATCGGTCTCCCAGTCCTTGAGCGTCGTCTCGATCGAAGTCATCTCGTTCATGATCGTGTCTCCGTCGGAACCGTCAGGGCTGCTCGATCTCGGGGGCCGGAAGCTGGGACGCGTTGACCTCCACCTCGCCACCCTCATTTCCGGGAATCTCATCGAAGAATCGGGCGATGGCCTCCTCAAGTTCGGCGATGGCGAAGGGCTGGCCGCTGGTCTTGGTCAGCGGCACCGCATCGACGAGAAACCGATCCCGCAGGATGGTCTTGAACTGCCCGGTGTTCATCTCGGGCACCAGAACGTGGTCGAACCCGGACAACAGGTCGCCCAGATTGGCCGGCAGCGGCCAGACATGGCGAACATGGGCATGGCTCACCGCCAGCCCCTTCCTGCGGGCACGACGCACGGCCTGATGGATCGCTCCGAACGTCGATCCCCAACCGATCACCAGCAGCTTCCCGGCCGGTTCGCCAAGACTAAGCTCCTGAGCCGGAATGGCGGCGGCAATGCCGTCGATCCTGGCCTTGCGCGCATCGGTCTGGGCTTGATGGACGTCGGGGGCATAGTCGATGTTGCCGGTATCGATGGCCTTCTCGATCCCGCCGATACGGTGCATGAGCCCCGGCGTGCCGGGCCTGATCCATGGGCGCACCCCTCGCTCGTCGCGCTTGTAGGGAAGCACGCGGTCCGCGCCGTTGGGCTCCTTCAGGAACTGCACCGGAAACGGTTCGAAGGCTTCGGGGTCGGGCACCTTCCAGGGTTCGGAGGCATTGCCGATATAGCCGTCGGTCAAGAGTATCACCGGCGTCATGGTGCTGGTGGCGATGCGGCAGGCTTCGATCGCGCATTCGAAGGCATCGGCCGGCGAGCATGCGGCGATCACCGGCAGGGGCGCGTCGCCGTTGCGGCCGTAGACGGCCTGGTAGAGGTCCGACTGTTCGGTCTTGGTGGGAAGCCCGGTGGACGGCCCGCCCCGCTGCGAATTGACGATCACGAGAGGCAGCTCGGTCATTACCGCCAGCCCCATCGCCTCGCCCTTGAGGGCAAGACCGGGGCCGGAGGAGGAGGTGACGCCAAGCTGGCCCGCATAGCTGGCCCCGATCGCGGAGCAGATCGCGGCGATCTCGTCCTCGGCCTGGAACGTGGTGACGCCGAATTCCTTCATCTTCACCAGATGATGCAGGATCGCGGAGGCCGGCGTGATCGGATAGCCGCCAAAGAACATCGGCAGCCCGGCCAGTCGGCAGCCCGCGATCAGGCCCAGAGCGATCGCCTCCGCGCCGTTGATCGTGCGATAGAGGCCCGGCGCGCTCGGCACCGGATCGAGGTGCAGACGCCGCAGGGGACCGGCCAGCTCTGCCGTTTCAGCATAGGCATGTCCGGCGTTGAGCGCGGCGATATTGGCCCTCGCAAGGACGGGGTTCTTCGCGAACTTGCCCTGCAGCCACTCGACCAGCGGGCCCCGGTCGCGGTCGAACATCCATAGCGCCAGCCCCAGGGTCCACATGTTCTTGCACCGCAGGGCCTCCTTGTTGCCCAGGCCGAAGGGCTTGACCGCCTCCAGCGTCAGCGCAGAAATGTCGAACGCCAGGACGGCCCATCGTGCAAGGCTGCCATCCTCCAGCGGGCTCGCGGCGTAGTTCGCCTTTTCCAGATTGCGCCTGCCGAACTCGCCGGTGTCGATGATGACCAGCCCGCCCGGCTTCAGCGCATGGATGTTGGTCTTCAGGGCGGCGGGATTCATCGCCACCAGCACATCCGGCGCGTCGCCTGCCGTCGTGATCTCGCTGGAGCCGAAATTGATCTGGAAGGCCGAGACTCCGAACAGGGTGCCCTGCGGCGCGCGAATCTCGGCGGGAAAATCCGGGAATGTCGCCAGGTCGTTCCCGGCAAGGGCCGTGGAAAGCGTGAACTGACCGCCGGTCAATTGCATCCCGTCACCCGAATCACCGGCGAACCGCATCACGACCGATTCGACCGTCCCGTTGCCGGCGGGATCCGCGTTCTTCCGTCTGGTCGATGCGCTATCCGATAAGGTCGTCGCCACCATCGCTGTCTCCCGGGGCTGCCGATCTGATGCCGGCCATTGCTTTTCCCGCCACCAGACTATGCTCGCTTGCTATCCGCGCAAAACGGAAAAAGCAGTCGGGTCCGCGATCCGGTCTTCACGGCGGACCGCTCGGGGTTTGATCGGTTATCGGATCGGGAACCATAAAACGCGCTGGCATTGCGCGGGGGCTTGGGCCATTCTACGGGAATGCGCCGCGATGATCCGACCGATTGTCCGGCCCCGCTTCTCCAGCCCCGCTTTTCCCGATGACCATGGATTCCCCTGCACCGATGAAAGACTACGCGTCCCTGCCCTACCGCCCTTGCGTCGGCGTCATGCTCGTCAATCCCGACGGGAAGGTCTTCGTCGGAAAGCGGATCGACACTAAGGAAGGCGACTGGTGGCAGATGCCCCAGGGCGGCGTGGACGATGGCGAGGATCTGCGGGCCGCAGCCCTGCGCGAGCTATGGGAAGAAACCGGCGCCACCGAGGCGCACGTAACCATCCTCTCGCAAACGAAGGAAGAGCTGCTCTACGATCTGCCGGACGAACTCATCGGCAAGCTCTGGAAGGGCAAGTATCGCGGCCAGCGCCAGACCTGGTTCCTGGCCCGGTTCGACGGCAGGGATGCCGACATCGACCTGGAGGCGCACACGCCTCCCGAGTTCGCCGAGTGGAAATGGATCGAGCCGGAACTGCTGCCGGACCTGATCGTACCCTTCAAGAAGCGGGTCTACCGTGCCGTTCTTGAAGAATTCCGCGCCCTGATCTGAAATTGCTGAGAGGCGGGCGCTGGCCCGCCCGAACTCAGTTCTCCGACACGACCGGCTTCGGCGCGGTGGCTTCCGCCGTCATCACGCGAGTCGCCGGAGTGCGCGCGATGGCTGCGGCCAGTTTCTCGGTTTCGGAGCAATCCTTGCCGCAAAGGGTCTGGAGACGCGCCAGATTGCGGCTCGCCTTGTCGGTCGCGCCTTTTTCCGCCAGCGCCATGCCCTCTCCCGCCAAGGCGGCGAGATTGCGGGGGTCACTGACCAGCGCCACCCGGTAATAGTGCAGAGCCTTGCCCTGAAGCCCCTGCGTGCGCGTTGCATCGGCCAGCGCCAGCAGAACGGTGACGCTGCCCGGCTCCACCGTCAGCGCCGCTTCATAGGCATCGATAGCGCCGTTGACGTTTCCAGCGCCGATCGCGGCCTGCCCTTCGGCCAGCAGATTCGCCGCACGCGGATCGAGCGCCCTGGCGGGCTCCGAAAGGATCGCGCTGGAGGAAATGGCAGCAACAAAGGATAGAGCAATCGCGGCAGGCGTGTAACGCATCAAAATGTCCTTGGCCGAGGGCTTCGTCCTCATCATGGCACCGACGCTATCACAGCCGCTCGAAGCGCGCGACGAAAAAGCCATCGGTTCCGTCATGCCAGGGCGAAAGCCTCAGCCCGGCACCGCGAACCGTTCCCGCAGGCAGTTCCGGCACGACCGCGCGCCAGCCCCCATGCCGCGCCAGGAAATCGCGTGCCTGGTTCGCCCCTTCCTCATCGAGCAGCGAGCAGGTCACGAATACCAGGCGACCGCCCGGACGCACCAGTTTCGCCGCCACGTCCAGCAACCGCGACTGGGTGGCGACGTAGCGGGAAAGCTGAGCCTCGGTCAGGCGCCACCGTGCCTCCGGGTTGCGACGCCAGGTGCCGGTGCCGGAACAGGGCGCATCGACCAGCACGGCATCGGCGGCGTCGGCATAGCGCTGGAGCGCCTGCACTTCCTTGCCAGGATCGAGCAATATCGTCTCGATTTCCGTTGCCCCGGCCCGCGCGGCGCGCGGGGCCAGACGCGAAAGGCGCGCCCGGTCGGTGTCGCAGGCGAGTAGCGTGCCGCGATTGTCCATGGCGGCTGCCAAAGCCAGGGTCTTGCCCCCGGCGCCCGCACAGAGATCGATGATCGTTTCGCCCGGCAGCGCGGCAACCGCTTCGCAGGTCAGCTGCGAGCCGGTGTCCTGCACCTCGATCGCGCCCTGAAGATAGGCTTCGGCCTGTTCGATGCGCGTTTCGGGCGGATAACGCCAGCCATGCGCGGCAATGGAACGCTCGCCCGCCTCCGGAAGATCGAACCGCTCGTTGCGCAAGGTGTTGACGCGGATGTCCAGCGGCGCACGATCGAGCAAGGCCATGGCATCGGCTTCGGCAACGTCGCTGGCGGCGAACCGTTCGACCAGCCAGCGCGGTGCCAGACCCGGCTCCGCCACGGGCTCGCCTTCAACGACAGGCGCGGGAGCATGGGCCGATCCGTCGAACAGAGCGACAAGGTCAGCATCCCCGATGGCAAGCCGCAGCATGGCGGCACGCCCGGATTCCGGGATTTCGCCGCAGGCCCTGATGGCCCGGTAGGCCAGCTCGCGCACGGCACGCCGGTCCTTGCTTCCCGCGAACCGGCGCGTGCGAAACCAGTCCGAGATCAGGCGGTCAGCCGGTGCGCCATTGGCGCGCGCGGCGTCGATCACGAGATCCAGGATCTCGATCGCCGCCTGTACCCGCGCGCCCGGTGTCATGCCGCTGCCCCGCCCTTCCGACGATCAGCGCGAAGGATAGTTCGGCGCCTCGCGCGTGATGGTCACGTCGTGGACATGGCTTTCGCGCAGGCCGGCATTGGTGATGCGCACGAACTGGGCGCCCTTGCGCAAGTCTTCGATGGTCGCGGAGCCGGTGTAGCCCATGGCCGCCTTCACGCCGCCCACCAGCTGGTGGATGACGTCCTTGGCCGGGCCCTTGTAGGCGACCTGGCCTTCGATGCCTTCGGGAACCAGCTTCATCTGGTCCTTGATGTCGCCCTGGAAGTAGCGATCGGCCGAACCACGGCCCATCGCCCCTACCGAGCCCATGCCGCGATACGACTTGTAGGCGCGGCCCTGGTAGAGGAACGTCTCGCCGGGCGCTTCCTCGGTGCCTGCCAACATCGAACCGACCATGATGGTCGAGGCACCGGCGGCCAGCGCCTTGGCAGCGTCGCCCGAAGTGCGCAGGCCGCCGTCGGCGATCACCGGGACGCCCGACTTGTCGGCCTCTTCGGCGGCATCCATGATCGCGGTGAGCTGCGGTACGCCGACACCGGCGACGATGCGCGTGGTGCAGATCGAGCCCGGCCCGATGCCCACCTTCACGCAATCGGCACCCGCGTCGATCAGCGCGCGCGCCGCTTCGGCGGTGGCGATGTTGCCGGCGATCACCTGTGCCGAGTTCGACAGCTTCTTCACGCGCTCGACCGCCAGCGCCACGTCCTTGTTATGGCCGTGGGCGGTGTCGATCACGACGACGTCGCATTCGGCGGCCAGCAGCGCCTCGGTGCGGGCAAAGCCCTTGTCGCCCACCGTGGTCGCGGCGGCGACGCGCAGGCGGCCGGCGGCGTCCTTGGTGGCGTCCGGATAAGTGACGGCCTTCTCGATATCCTTCACGGTGATCAGGCCGACGCAGCGGAAGGCGTTATCGACCACCAGCAGCTTCTCGATCCGGCGGGCGTGCAGCAGGCGGCGCGCCTCGTCCTGGTCGACGCCCAGCTGAACGGTCGCGAGGTTCTCGTGCGTCATCAGTTCGCGCACCGGTTGCGCCGGGTTGGCGGCAAAGCGCACGTCGCGGTTGGTGAGAATGCCGACGAGCTTGCCCGAGTTCTCCACCACCGGAATGCCGCTGATCTTGTTGGCCAGCATGATCGCCTGCGCTTCCCCAAGCGTGGCGTCGGGCGAGATCGTGATCGGGTTGACCACCATGCCGCTTTCGAAGCGCTTCACGGCACGGACCGCGGCGCACTGTTCCTCGATGGTGAGGTTGCGGTGCAGCACGCCGATGCCGCCGAGTTGCGCCATGACGATCGCCATGTCGGCTTCGGTCACGGTGTCCATGGCCGAGGAAATCACCGGGATATTGAGCGCGATATCGCGCGTGAGGCGGGTGCGCGTATCGGCCTGGGTAGGCACGATGTCGGACTTCGCAGGACGAAGCAGTACGTCGTCGAAAGTAAGTCCGAGCTGGATATCCATGTGCGCCACCATAACCTTTACCGGGGAGAATCGTGGCGGCCCATGTAATCAAAGGGGGGCGTCAGGGCTAGAGCCTTTTCAAACGGCGCCGGATCGCCTCACTTGCGCTTTCTCTCCGGCGCTGCAGGAGAAGGCTCGACAGGCGAGACGGGCACCCGCCGCACATCCGCGAACCAGCGGCCGAGCGCGGTCAGCATCTTCACGTCGTCAGCCGCGCCGCCCAGTTCGAGCGGCTTTGCCATATGCTCCAGATCGTCGCTGGGCCGGTGGTAGTCGCCGTCGAAGAACGCACGCATGCGGTCGATGTCGCCGTAGGCCGTGGTCACCATCACGGCGGGAATGTCGTGCTGGAGCAGCGCCCACCCATCCTGGCGGCGGGCATATTCGTTGGCATCGTCACCGGAACGCAGCTTGAACCGCTCTGCCTTGGCGACTTTGGCGATCTCGCCGTCCAACCCCGTCATCCCGCGACCGACGATGGCGAACGGCGTGCCGCGCGGTGCGACGGCGATCGAATCGATATTGAAGGCCGCCACGATCCGCCCCAGCGGCAATGGAGGGTTTTCGGCGAATGCGTGGGCGCCCAGCAGCCCGAGTTCCTCGCCCGTAGTCGCCAGGAAATAGACATCGCGATCGAGCTGCGGTGCGCGCGCCAGGCGCCGGGCCACTTCGGTCAGCGCGGCGACGCCGCTGGCGTTGTCTATGGCGCCGTTGCAGATCACGTCCTCGGCCGGCGCTTCCCCGCATTCGCCGAAATGATCCCAGTGGGCCACGAACAGCACCGCGCCGCTGTCCTGCTTCTTGCCGGGCAGCTTGCCGATGAGATTGTGCGTGTGGATCGTCGCCTCGCGCGTAGTCGCCTCGAACGACGCGGTCATGTCCAGCGCGATGGGCACGAAATCTGGCTTGGAGGCGGCGGCTTCCAGCATGTCGAACGAACGCGACGTGCCCTTGAGCAGAGCCGCCATCGCCTCGCGCGTGATGAAGGCCTCCAGATCGCCGCCCAGCGAATCGTCCGACAGGGCATAGCCGGACCGCTTGCGCCGCGCCGCGACCTGATCGAGGCTGCGCTCCCCATCGAGCACCGTCAACACGGCGGAGGCGCCGAGCGCCAGAAGGTCGTTCTGACGCTCGCCATCGGGGGTATCGCCATCCAGGACGACCGCGACCCGGCCCGCCAGTTCGGTGCGGGTATAGTCGCGCCCACGCCCCTTGCCGAGAAACAGCATCGGCACGTTCCGCACCAGGCTGCGCTTGCCGGATGTCAGGACCAGCACGCCCGGCGGAGAGACCGTGGAGCGAGCACCTTTCCGCAGGAAGCGGGCCGCCGACGAATCCGGTTCG
Source organism: Novosphingobium sp. ZW T3_23 (assembly GCF_044987305.1). NCBI lineage: Bacteria > Pseudomonadati > Pseudomonadota > Alphaproteobacteria > Sphingomonadales > Sphingomonadaceae > Novosphingobium > Novosphingobium sp. ZW T3_23. The sequence continues at coordinate 232,301 of NZ_JBJDRF010000002.1, read as the reverse complement.
CGCGCGACCAGGGTTACCGGGGCGAACCACTCGTGCCCCGGATCGTTGGTGCCGGACACCAGCCCGATGTCGAACCACTGCTTGCCCAGATAGCGCAGCGTCTTTGCCTCGCCGTCGGTCCCCGGCTCGCGACCGTCGAAATCATCACTGGCGAGAATTTCGATATGGGCGCGCAGGCGCGAGACGAGTTCCTGATCCGCGCGCGAGATCGCTGAAAACAGGGGATTGCCGCTCACAAGCAAAGCGCCGAGCGCCACCGCGCCGGCGGCACGAGCCAATCCTGCCTTCATTCCCCTGTTCATCGCATTGCAGCCTATACGATCAATTTCGCCCCGCTGTTACAATTTTCGCAGGCATCCGAACGCGATGCGACATTTGTTGCCGCAGAGACACGCTGGAACCTCTGTCGGCAAATTCGATTGAACAGAACCTGAGCCTGTGGCTAGTTCATGTAAGCCCGGCACTTTCGAAAAGGATCTCAGCGATGCGGCTCGACGAGTTCGACCCCGACAATATCCGGGTCAGCCAGGGTGGGCGCGGTTTTCCGGGAGGTTCCGGCGGCAAGCTGGGCTGCGGATCGCTCGTCATCGTGCTGATCGGCGCGCTCGTCTTCGGGGTCGATCCGGCGCAGATGCTCGGCTCCCTGGACAGCGTCCAGCAGCAGCAACCCTCCACGCAAGTGGCGCCGGGTCAGCCGCAGGACGCCTCCTCGATCTGCCGCGACAATGCCTATTCGCTGGAATCGTGCAATGCGCTCTCGTCGCTGAACAAGACCTGGCAGCCGCTGTTCCAGAAGGCGAACATCGCTTTCGACCAGCCGAATCTGCGCTTCTACAACGGCTCCGACCAGTCGGGCTGCGGCGCCGCCCAAAGCGCGATGGGGCCGTTCTATTGCCCGGCCGACCAGGGCATCTACATCGATACCAGCTTCTACGACGAACTCGACCGCAAGATGGGCGCCAAGGGAGACTTCGCTCGCTATTATGTCGTCGCGCACGAATATGGCCATCATATCCAGCACCTGCTGGGCATCGACCGTCAGGTCCGCCAGGCGCAGCGACAGAACCCGCAGCAGGCCAACGCGCTCCAGGTCCGCATGGAGCTTCAGGCGGACTGCTACGCCGGGGTCTGGGCAGGCCGGAACAAGGATCGCATCGAAGCCGGCGACATGGAGGAAGGCCTGACCGCCGCCAGTGCGATCGGCGACGACACGCTGATGAAGAATGCCGGCCAGCGGGTAAGTCCGGAAAGCTTCACCCACGGTTCCAGCGCGCAACGCATGGAGTGGCTGCGGCGCGGCCTGGAAACAGGGAACGAGGACGCCTGCGACACGTTCAACCAACAGTAATCGACCAGTAGGCTGGCGCTTCCCTCCTTGCGCGTGGGTGCGACCGCGCCGCCCGGGGGTAAAACAGGAGGAAACGATGCGCCCTATCCTGATCATGGCAGCCACGGCCGGTCTGCTTGCGACAACCGCTGCCGAGGCCCGTCAGGACAAGCCGATCACCAGTAGCGAGCCTAGCGCGGTGGATATCGCCAAGACGCCGGTGACCGATCTCAATCTGGACAAGACCGATATTCCCCCGGTTCTCATCGCCGCCATCAAGAAGCCCTACGACCTGGGTTCGATGCGCAGCTGCCGGCAGATCAGCGCCGCCGTGATCGAACTGGACGGCATTCTGGGTGACGACATCGATCTTCCCCAGGAAGCGCGCGATCGCGTCAGCACCGGCAAGCTGGCGAAGTGGGTGGTGAGTTCGTTCATTCCCTTTCGCGGGCTGATCCGCGAGATTTCCGGCGCCAATGCGCAGGAACGCGCCGTGCTGGCAGCAGTGCAGGCTGGCGTGGCACGGCGGGGCTTCCTGAAGGGCGTGGGTTCGGAGCGTGGCTGCAAGTATCCCGCCTCGCCCGCAACGCCCGCGATCATCCAGGCCAAGGAGCTTCAGCGGCATAACGAAGACGCGAAGGAAAGCGCCAAGGAGGCCAAATCCGACGCCAAGGATCGCAAGGGCGCGGACAACGACGTGTCCTACACTTCCCAGCCGGTCGTTCAGAAGGTTCCATAAGCGCGGAAGGCGCGGATCGACCTCACCGGCGATCCGCGCCTTACGGTTTTATCGGTCGGATTGGTCAGCCATTTCGGCCCGGACATCGGCCATTTCACCGTCCAGTTCCGCGAGTATCTCACTCCTTACACGGCTACTCAGCGAGCGGTTGCTGGCAATCGATGCCCTTGCTGTAGAAATGCCTCGCAGGGACGCGTTCATCGCCTGGAGCGGAACGCCAGTGCAGATATGGGTGCTTGATCCTCCGCGATTTCGTGAAGCGGACTGCTGTCGATCGGCGGGACAGGTGCTGTCGATCGAGATCGTCTGCCGGATCTCGCGGCGGCCATCCTCACCCTTATGCACGATACGGATGGTCTGGATCTTGCCGTCCGCGGTCGTCGACTGTTCGACCTTGGGCACGTTGCGCAAGGCATTGGCCATCGCGGCACGATAGTCTGCGCGTGCGGCCTGACGATCTGCTGCCTGACGATCGCGTTCGAGAGATCGAGGCGGCGCCGGAGGAATCGGAGGGGCGGGCGGAACGCTGCCACGGCTGAGTGGCACTGGCGGCACTGGCGGTACGGGCGGCGCGGGCATCCAGGAGCCGTCCGACACCGCGACGGCCTCCGAAACTTCGGGAGCTTGCGGCGCTTCGGGCGCTGGTGCGGGGGGCGGTACTTCGCCGTCTTCGCTGCCATATTGCAGCGACGCGGAAGGCGCGGCGGGCGCGGGTACCGAAGGAACTTCGGGCACCTGCGGTACATCCGATGCTTCGGCGCCGTCCCGCTCTTCCATGGCGGCGTAAGTGACCGTTGCCGTGCAGGGTACCGAAATAACGGCGAAGGCGAAGAGGCTTCGCGCCATCACCCGGCGTCCGGGCGAAATCTCGGCCGTAGCCAGCGCCTTCAGCCGCTGGATGATCGGCTTTTCGCCTGCGAGCGCGCCGGCGATCGGCGCAGCAAGCGTCAGTCGCGGGCCGGCCGCGAAAGAGGCGATTACGCGGCCATAGCGAGCGCGGGTCGCGCGATCGCGGCCCGCCATGACACGGGCATCGCAGGCCGCTTCCTGATCGGCCCGCAGAGCACGCCATGCCGCCCATCCCAGAGGATTGAACCAGTGCAGCGCGAACAGCGGTTGCAGGACGATCAGGGCCAGGAGATCGTTGCCGGCGTGGTGTTCCAGTTCATGAGCGATCGCGAAGTCGGAGCTTTCCGAATCGACGGTCGCCAGAAAGCCTTGCGGCAGCGCCACGACCTTGTTCCTGACACCGAACGCCAAGGGCGAAGCCGCCATGGGCGTCTCGACGATCCGGATGTCCCCCGCGTGGGCGACCTGATGCGCGTCGGTCAGCAGTTCTGCCCGCATGAGGCGGTAGTTGCGGAAACGCTGGACGAGGAAGACCGCCGCTCCGATCAGCCAGATGGCGACGGCGAGTTGAAACCAGGGGATTTGCGACAGGATGCCCGGATCGATTTCCCCCGCGGACATGGCCGGGACATTATCGGTCGCAGCCAGCGGGTGGATTGCCTGGACCGCCGCGGGGATCGCCTGATGCGTGGCGGCTACGGGCTCCGCCGCGATTTCGGGCCTGGCGAAAAGGCCGCGTGGCAGCGCGAGCGGTGGCAGGACCAGGCGCAGTACCGGCAGCGCCCAAAGCGCGTAGGCCGCCGCCGGACCGAACCAGCGCGACACCGGCCGACGAACCAGCAGGATCAGCGCCATCAGCGCGCCGGTCATCACGAGCGTATCGGTAAGCCATTCGATCATGACTTCAGCTCCTTCAGGAGGGCTTCGATCTCGGCAATGTCATCTTGGGTGAGTGCATCGGATTCGGCAAGATGCGCAAACAGCGGTGCGGCCCGCCCGCCGAACAGGCGATCGACGAGCCGGCGACTCTCGCTGCCGACATAGGATTCGCGGGCGACGCGCGGAGAGTAGAGGAACCGCTTGCCATCGGGCTCCGTCGCCAGAGCCTGCTTGGCGACCAACCGCGAAAGCAGGGTCTTCACGGTGGCGAGGCTCCACCCGCGCGGCGCGCAGACCTGCTCGCACACTTCTGCGGCAGTCAGCGGGCTCCGCTCCCACAGCACTTCCATCACCGCATGTTCGGCGTCGGAAATGCGTTCAGGCTGGTCGTTCGATGAGGAAAGGTCGGATGGCGTATCGGCAGGCATGGCGCCCTCCATCGTTTACACACGTAATCGATTACGTGTGTAAACATGAACGCCAGATGAATAGGTCAGTGGGCGAGCTTGCGGAGAGACATGGCCAGCATGATCAGGAACACGCCGCGAACCACCAGACTGATCATGATGATCACGGCCAGGAACGCCAGCCCCGTCGCAGGGTTGGAGAACAGCAGGATCAGGCCCAGCACGACATCAAGTGCGCCCAGGAACAGCCGCCAGCCCTTGTCATGGCGAGACTTGAGCGCGAAGGCGATCTGGAAACCGCCCGAAACCGTCAGCCATGCTCCGATCGCCCAGACCAGCGACAGGGCGCCCGCCACCGGGTTCATGACGGCGAAAACACCCGCGACGATGGCAAGGAGGCCAAGCAGCACCTCCAGCCAGCGCGCACGCTGGGAGAGCGAGGTCCATCCGGAAGCTATGCCTGCGATACCGTAGATCACCAGCACCACGCCGACCAGCAGCCCCGTTGCCACCCCGGCCACCAGCGGGTTGGATATGACGATCAGGGCGATCAGCAACAGCAGGATGCCATAGGCCAGGACCCAACCCCAGGCCTTGCCCGAAGCCTGCGCCATAGAGTTGACCAGTGGATCGTTCTCCACATGCGGCTCGAGTAGCGGGTCCATTTCCGTACGAGTCATGCCAATGCCTCCTGTTTCGTGACCTGCGTCTGGTCAGGAAAATACATGAAACATCGTTCAGTTGCAGCGCAAAGTTCAACTGTTAACGCAAAAGGGCGGCGCATCCATCGATACGCCGCCCTTCGCTAGACTATTCGAAACAACCGGATCAGTATACGCGAGCCTTGGGCTTGATATACTCGATGTCGTCCGTCAGCGTATATTCGTGAACCGGGCGGTAATCGAGACGGACTTCGCCGCCCTTGCCGCCCCAGCCGTTGAACCAGCCAACGGTGTGCTTCATCCAGTTCGCGTCATCGCGGTTCGGGAAGTCCTCGTGCGCATGGGCGCCGCGGCTTTCCTTGCGCGCCTGTGCACCGTGCAGGGTAACCGAAGCCTGCGAGATCAGGTTGTCCAGTTCCAGCGTCTCCACCAGGTCCGAATTCCAGATCAGGCCGCGATCGGTGACCTTGATGTCGTTCATGCGCTCATAGGTCTTGGCGAGCTGTTCCTTGCCTTCGACCATGAGTTCGTCGGTGCGGAACACGGCCGCGTGGCCCGACATGGTGCGCTGCATCTCGGTGCGGACTTCCGCCGTCGACGAACCGCCGTTGGCATTGCGGAAGTGATCAAGACGCGTGAGCGCCATGTCGGCCGAGTCCTTGGGCAGTTCCTGCTGGGCGGCGCCCGGCTTGACCAGTTCCTTCAGGCGATGCCCGGTGGCACGGCCGAAGACCACAAGGTCGATCAGCGAGTTCGAGCCCAGGCGGTTGGCACCATGGACCGAGACGCAGGCCGCCTCGCCTACCGCGAAGAGGCCGGGGACCACGGTGTCCGGATTGCCATCCGGGCCGATGGTCACGACTTCGCCGTGGTAGTTACAGGGAATGCCGCCCATGTTGTAGTGGACGGTGGGAACCACCGGCAGCGGCTGACGCGTGAGATCGACGCCCGCGAAGATCTTGCCGCTTTCGGTGATGCCCGGCAGACGCTCGCCCAGCACCTTGGGATCGATGTGATCGAGGTGCAGGTAGATATGGTCCTTGTGCGGGCCGACGCCGCGGCCTTCGCGGATTTCCATCGCCATCGAACGCGAGACGACGTCGCGCGAGGCGAGATCCTTCGCGGAAGGCGCGTAGCGCTCCATGAAGCGCTCGCCTTCGGAGTTGGTGAGGTAGCCGCCCTCGCCGCGCGCGCCTTCGGTGATCAGCACGCCCGCGCCGTAGATGCCGGTGGGGTGGAACTGCACGAATTCCATGTCCTGCAGCGGCAGGCCCGCGCGCAGGACCATGCCGCCGCCGTCGCCGGTGCAGGTATGGGCCGAGGTGGCGGTGAAGTAGCTGCGGCCGTAACCGCCGGTCGCGAGCACGACGGCCTGCGAGCGGAAGCGGTGGATCGAGCCGTCATCCATGCAGAGCGCGATCACGCCCACGCACTTGCCGGCGTCCATGATCAGGTCGATCGCGAAGTATTCGATGAAGAAGTCCGCATCGTACTTCAGCGACTGCTGGTAGAGCGCGTGCAGCATGGCGTGGCCGGTACGGTCCGCGGCGGCGCAAGTGCGCTGCACCGGCGGGCCTTCGCCCATGTTCTGCATGTGGCCGCCGAACGGGCGCTGGTAGATCGTGCCGTCGGCGTTGCGGCTGAAGGGCACGCCGGCGTGCTCCAGCTCGTAGACCGCTGCCGGGGCTTCACGCACCATGTATTCGATGGCATCCTGGTCGCCCAGCCAGTCCGACCCCTTGACGGTGTCGTACATGTGCCAGGTCCAGTGGTCCGGCGTGTTGTTCTGAAGCGAGGCGGCGATGCCGCCCTGCGCCGCAACGGTGTGCGAGCGGGTGGGGAAGACCTTGGTGATGCACGCGGTCTTCAGGCCGGCTTCGGCCGAGCCCATCGTGGCGCGCAGACCCGAGCCACCGGCGCCGACGACGACGGTGTCATAGATATGGTCGATGATCTTGTAGGCAGGGGCGGACATCAATGGGCTCCCAGCGCGAGACGGATGATGCAGAAGGCGCCGAAGGCGATGCCGCCGCAGGCGGCAAGGTTCAGCGCCGCGATGCAGGCGAACTTGTTGGCGTGATCGTGGACGTAGTCTTCGACCAGCACCTGGAGGCCCAGGCGCGCATGCCAGAAGGTCGTGACGACCAGCAGGATCATCACCACGGCCGGAACCGGGCGCGAGATCCATTCGACGACGGTGGCGTAGCTCATGTCCGGCAGCAGCAGGATCGAGACGACCAGGAACAGCACCGAAAGAAGGTTGCCGATGGCGGTGAAGCGCTGGAGCAGCCAGTGATGAACACCGTGCTTCGCAGAGCCGAGGCCACGTACGCGGCCGATGGAAGTTCCGTTACCCATGATACCCGTTCCTCAGCGAAGCAGCAGGATCGCCCAGAAGGCGACGGTGGCGAGCACGCCCAGGATCGGGCAGACGATCGACCAGGTCTTGTTCGTCTTGAGTTCGAAGCCGCCGCCCACGTCGAGCACGAAGTGCCGCAGGCCGCTCATCATGTGGGAGAAGAACGCCCAGGAGATGCCGACGAGAACGATATAGCCGATCGGCGTCGTCATGGCCCAGCTGAAGGTCTCGTAGGACGCCGGGCCGCCGGCGAGGGCGCCAAGCCACCACAGCAGAACGCCGAGGGCGGCGAACGCCATTCCGTCACCGGTCACGCGGTGCAGAATCGAGACGAACATGTGAGGGCCCCAACGCCAGATCTGGAGATGGGGCGAAAGCGGACGGTTCCTGGTGCCGTCTTTGGCCATGGCTCTTTCGAATCCCTTTTGCCTTGTTTAGCAGCCTCGAGGCTGCCCCTGTCGAAAGTCCCCTTAGACAAATCACGGCTTGGCGCAAGTTCCGCGAACCACATCGCGCATGCATCGCGCACAAGCGACGTTCCGCCCGGCGCTACCGTTCACCGCAACCTGATGCCCTGCGGGGCCCCTCCCACTGGTCTTGGCGCCTCCCTGGCATTAAAGCGCAGCCGCATGAGAACCTTCCCGAATGTCCTGGCCGCGGCACTGCTGCTGGCCGCTTGCTCGCGCGGCAGTGCCGAAGCACCCGGCAGTGCGGAAGCATTGGCCGAAGCCGAAGGCGCCGAACCCGCCGGAAAGCCTGTCGCATCGATGCCCGCCGGTGCGGATACTGCCGATGGCGCGAAGCTCGCCAAGGCATGCAAGGGGCGCGACGGTTGGGGCGATGCCGCGCCGCCGGCCCGGCTTTTCGGCAATACCTGGTATGTCGGCACCTGCGGCATCTCCGCGATTCTGGTCACCGGAGAACAGGGGCATGTGCTGATCGACGGGGGAATCCCCGAAGCTGCTCCGCTGGTCCTGGCCAACATCGCTGCTGCGGGGTTCGAGCCGAAGGACGTCCGCTTGATACTCTCCAGCCATGAGCATTTCGACCATGCCGGCGCGCTCGCCGCCCTCCAACGCGCCACCGGGGCCCGCGTCGCCGCCCTGCCTGCCGCCGCCGAAGTGCTGGAAACCGGCAAGGCCAGCCCCGAAGACCCGCAGTTCGGCGGGCTCGATCCCTTCCCGCCCGTTCGCGTCGACAGGCGCCTGGCGGACGGCGAGAAAATGACGCTGGGCAAGCTTTCGTTCACTGCCCACGCCAATCCCGCCCATGCCGCCGGATCGACGAGCTGGACCTGGCGGTCCTGCGACGGGCAAGGCCGCTGCGTGACGATCGCCTATGCCGACAGCGCCTCCGCCATCTCGGCAAAAGGCTATCGCTTCACCGACCATCCCGCGCGCATCGCGGCTGTCCGAGACGGCCTCGACCGGATCGCCGCCCTTCCCTGCGACCTGCTGGTCACCCCGCATCCCGGCGCGAGCGATCTCTTCGCGCGGCTTTCGGGCAACGCCCCGCTGGTCGACCCCACCGCCTGCCGCAGCTATGCGGCCACCGCTAAAGCCCGTTTCGACCAGCGCCTTTCCGAGGAGGCCGGCAACGCGGCGAAGGAGACCCGTCCGTGAGTTGGAAGATTACCGCCTACGCCCCGCGCACCGTGATCGAGAGCGCCCTTGTCGCTCACGAGGATGCATTCGACTGGGATCCCGAGATCGTTCTTTCCGGCAGCGAGATCGCGGAAGACAAGCCTGACGACTGGCAGTTGGAAGCCTGGCTGGCGCACGAGCCGGGCGATGCCGAGAAGAACGCCGTCGCCGCGCTGTTCGAAGGCCCGGCGCCTGCGTTCATCATCGAGGAACTGCCGGAAACCGACTGGCTCGTCACCAGCCAGCAGGGCCTCGAACCCATCCGCGCCGGACGTTTTCACGTTCATACTCCCGATCACCCGGCGATCCGTGAGCCGGGCGTGATCGATTTCACCATTCCCGCCAGCCAGGCTTTCGGAACCGGGCAGCATGCGACCACCGCCGGCTGCCTCGCCATGCTGACGCACATGAAGGCGCAAGGGCTGATCTTCCGCAACCACGCCGATATCGGCACCGGCACCGGCCTGCTCGCCTTCGCTGCCATGGCGCTGTGGCCCCGCGCGCGCGCCACCGCGAGCGACATCGACCAGGTCTGCGTGGGCGTGGTGGAAGACAATGCCGAAGCCAACGGCGTGAAGATGGGCCCCAGGGGCGGCGAACTGGTCATGACCATTGCCGACGGCATGGACCACCCGCTGATTGCTGCGCGCGGACCTTACGACCTTATCATGGCGAACATTCTCGCCGGACCGCTGGTTTCGCTCGCCCCAGACTTCGCCCGATCGCTGGCGCCCGGCGGCAGTCTGGTGCTTGCAGGCCTGCTGGAAAGCCAGGAAGACGCCGTACGCCGCGCCTGCCGCCGGGCCGGCCTGCGCCTTGCGGGCAGGTTGGTGAACGGCGACTGGTCGATCCTGTGGATGCGCGCACGACGCCGATGATCTGCACCGTTTGCGCCCATTGGATGGCAGGTTCCATTCCTATGGGCGAAGTGCTTGCAATTAAGATTGGTAAATACGCTTTTCGGGGTACAACAGGGGCCCCGAAAAGCAGATAGCGTTAAATATGAAATCCTTACCCTGTGGAGTCATAACGGCCGTTAACCATTATCGGTTACGTGTAATTAAGGGTTTCCACCAAGAATTAAGGCCAAGGGGGGCTGGTAAAAACAGCTCAAGAGGCCAAAAATGCTTCAATCTGATCTCGATCGGCCGCGTGCCGTCGTTGGACCCCTGGGTGAAGCTCTCGACAAGAGCAGCCTGCCGCCGCGCAATACGTCACGCTGGGTCGTCCGCCGCAAGGCCGAAGTCGTAGCTGCCGTGAACGGAGGCCTGCTGACGATCGCCGAGGCATGCGACCGCTACGACCTCACGCTTGAGGAACTGGCGTCCTGGCAACGCGCCGTCGAGCGCGAGGGCATGGCAGGGCTGCGCGCGACCCGGGTTCAGCATTATCGACACATGCACGAGCGGCAGGCTCGGCAGTCCTGAGTCTTTCACAGGCCTGAGTTTTTCCCAGGCCTGAGTCTTTCCCCGGCGCGATGTCGAGGCGGGCGGGGCGGCGTTCTGCCGCCCCTGCCACCCGCTTATCCCGCCGCCGCCACGATCGCCGCCCATTCGGCCTCGTCGATGACGCGGATACCGAGATCGGCGGCCTTCTTCAGCTTCGAGCCCGCGCCCGGCCCGGCCACAAGCAGGTCGGTCTTCGCCGAAATCGATCCCGCCGCCTTTGCCCCCAGGCGCTCGGCCTGGGCCTTCGCTTCGTCGCGGCTCATCGTTTCCAGTTTGCCCGTGAAGACCACGGTCTTGCCCGCGACTTCGCTGTCCACCGTTTCCACCCGATAGGCGGGCGGCGTGACTTCCGACAGGAGGTCGTCCCAGACCTGACGGTTGTGCTCTTCGTGGAAGAAATCCCCCAGCGCTTCGACCACCGCAGGGCCGATGCCGTCGATCGAAGCCAGTTCGGAATAGGCGTCACTGGCCGCCGTAGCCGCTTCCTCGCCCTCGCGCACATGCGCCGCTTCCGCCACGGAACGAAGCTCGGGCAGCGTCTCGAAGCGCTTCATGAGATCACGCGCGGTGACGGCCCCGACATGCCGGATGCCGAGGCCGAAAAGCAGGCGGGCGGCATCGGGGCTGCGCTTGCTTTCCACAGCTGCCAACAGGTTGTCCACAGACTTGTCCTTCCACCCGTCTAGCGCCAGGATCTGCTCGCGGCGCCTGCGCAGTCGGAAGATATCGGCCGGGCTTTCAAGCCATCCTTTCGCGAAGAACTCGTCGATGGTCTTCTCGCCAAGCCCTTCGATATCGAGCGCACCCCGGCTGACGAAGTGCTTGAGACGCTCGGTCCGCTGCGCCGGGCAGATCAGCCCCCCGGTGCAGCGCACGTCCACTTCGCCCTCTTCGGCAACCGCCTCGCTTCCGCACTGGGGGCAATGGTCGGGGAACGGGAAAGCCGGACGGTCTTCCTCGCGCGTCACGTTGTCCACCACCTGTGGTATGACGTCGCCGGCGCGCTGCAGGATGATCCGGTCTCCGGGCCGAACGCCGAGGCGCGCGATCTCGTCCCGGTTGTGCAGCGTCACGTTGGTAACCGTGACGCCGCCGACAAGCACCGGCTTGAGACGGCCGACCGGCGTGAGCTTGCCGGTGCGCCCCACCTGGATGTCGATCGATTCGAGCACCGTTTCGGCCCGTTCGGCGGGGAACTTGTGCGCCAGACCCCATCGCGGCGCCTTGGCCACGAACCCGAGCCGCTGCTGCCAGTCCAGTCGATCGATCTTGTAGACCACGCCGTCGATCTCGAACGGCAGACCGGCCCGGCCGTCGCGAATGGCGCGATAGGCCGTCAGCATGTCCTCCACCGAATGGCACAGGCGGAACTGCGGCGACACCGGCAAGCCCCACGATTCGATCTTGCGGATGACTTCATGCTGGCTCGCTCCGGGGATCCGGCTTGCCGCGCCCCAGCCATGCGCCCAGAAACGCAAGGGTCGCCTGGCGGTGACGCTGGCATCCTTCTGGCGCAGCGAACCGGCGGCGGCATTGCGCGGATTGGCGAACTGACGGACCTTGCTTTCGTCGAAAGCCTCTCCTTTCGCCTCGGCCTGCGCACGCGCCTCGGTCATCAGGGTTTCGTTGAGGGCCAGGAATGCGGCCTTCTCCATGTAGACTTCGCCGCGAACCTCGAAGACTTCCGGAATGTCGTCGCCCTTCAATTCCTGGACCACGTCGGCGATATGCGCGACATTCGCGGTCACGTCCTCGCCCACTTGCCCGTCGCCCCGCGTCGCCGCGCGCACCAGCCTGCCGTTTTCATAGCGCAGCGAGCAGGACAAGCCGTCGATCTTGTCTTCCGCCGTCACCAGCACCGGCTCGTCCGCCGAAAGCGAAAGAAACCGCCGGACACGGCCCACGAAATCGGCCACTTCCTCGTCGGTGAAGGCATTGTCGAGGCTCATCATGCGAACCTCGTGCGTCACTTTCGACAGCGGCGAGGCCGCTACGTCATGCCCCACCTTGCTGCTCGGGCTGTCGGGCCGGGCAAGGTGCGGGAATGCCGCTTCGAGTTCGGCGTTGCGGCGAACCAGGGCGTCGTATTCCGCGTCGGTTATCTCGGGCGCATCTTCCGCGTGGTAGAGACGATTGGCGCGGTTTATCTGGCGCGCCAGGCGCATCAGTTCGTTGGCGGCTTCGGCTTCGGTGGTGGCAGGCGTGGTCATGTCCGGTTGATAGGGCAGACCGACGCGGGTTGGAATTCCCCCTCTCCGCTTAATCCCCCCCGATCGGATCGAATTCGAGGTGGAGACTGGCCAGGGCGCGCAGGATGTAGGTCGGTTCGTAATCGAAGCGCAGGCCTCCGTTCGGATCCACATGCACCGGGGCCAGGCGGATGTTCCCCATGCAGGCCAGCAACCGCTCGATACTGGTGACGACTTCGCGCCGGGCCAAGGGCGCGCCGATGCAGGTATGGGCGCCGCGACCGAAAGCCAGGTGCTCCTTCAGCTTCGGCCGGCCCATGTCGAACCGGTAGGGCTCCGGAAAACGCGCGGGATCGCGATTGGCCGCCATGTGCGAGAGCAGGATCGAAGTTCCCGCCTTGATCTCCACACCTCCCAGCACCGTAGTTTTCTGGCACATCCGTCCGCCGCTCTTCACCGAGCCGTCGAAGCGCAGCACTTCCTCCACGAACGCGGGGATGCGGCCGGGATCGTCGCGCAACTGCTGCTGGATGTCGGGCCGTGTGGCGATGATCCGGAAGGCATTGGCAAGGAGGCGATTCGTCGTGTCCTGCCCGGCGCCGAAGAGGAAGGCGGCCAGGATGGTCAGGTCCACCAGCGAGGGGCGAGTGCCGTCGGGATAGCGCGCCTGCGCCAGGTCGTTGAGGATATCCTCATGCGCCAGCAAGGCACGCAAGGGCCGCATCAGGGGATGAGCGGAGACCCGGCGCTGCGCGATGAGCTTGAACAGATCCTTGCCCACACCCACCAGCGGGTTCTTCAGCATGTCCTCTTCGCTGGCATTCATCGGCACCGGGATCGCTCCTTCGAGCAGCCCCCGGAACTTGGCCCTTGTCCGGTCGGAAAGGCCGAGGAGATCAGAGATCACCAGCGCGCCGTATGGGCCGCCGTACTGGCGCACGAGATCGACCTTGCCGTCCGCCTTGAACTCGTCGATCAGGCCTTGCGCCGTAGCCAGCAGCTTGGGCTGCAATTCCTTCAGGCGGCTTGGCGTGAACAATCGCGCGATGATCGAGCGCAAGTCTGCGTGGCGCGGCCCACCTTCGGTGACGATCTGGTCCGCAAAGGCAATGCGGCTGCGATGCGCCTCCAATTCCTCGGAAATATCGTCTCCCTGCGGATCGAAGGGAAGCGGCGCGACGGGCCCGGTAACCGCGTTGATGGAGGAAAAATGCTCGGTGTCCAGCATGACCTGGACCGTCTCTTCATATCCCGTCACCGCCACGGCGTTCCGGTGTGGAAGGCGCACGACCGGGCCTTTCGCGCGCAGAAAGTCGAAGTAGGCGTGCGGATCGTCGATGAGCGCTACGTCGGAATACCAATCGGCGTTCTCATAGGAAGCGGGACGGACCACTTATTTATCTCCCGGCCATTTATGATACTATGTGTATCACTTCGTGAAGCGGGGTCAATGCCCAGACTTCAGGCCTCACGTTCAGGCCCCAAATTCAGGCATCGCGTTCACGCTGCCCTCAAGCTTTCGCTGCCGCTTCGTTCGAGATCGGGCTATGGCGGCGCATGCCCACGATCATTCCGCCCGACTCTCCCGCCCTGCCTGCCGCCTTCGACATTCTGGGCATTGCCGTCTTCGCACTCACCGGCGCCCTCTCCGCGGCACAATTGCGCCAGACGTTCGTCACGGTGGCGTTCTTCGCGCTGATGACCGGCGTGGGCGGGGGCACCTTGCGCGATCTGCTGATCGGCGCGCCGGTGTTCTGGGTTCGCGATCCGTTCGTCGTGCCGGTCTGCCTGGCCGTGGCGATCATGGCCTGGTTCACGCCGGTCCGCTGGTGGAAGGGACACCTGCTCGAATGGGCAGACGCCGTGGGGCTTGCCGTCTATTCCGGGTTCGGAACGGTGAAGGCCATGGCCTGGGGCGTCCCGCCCGTGCCCGCCATGGTCATGGGGGTAGTGACCGGGTGCGTCGGCGGCATCATCCGCGACGTCCTGGCAGGACAGCCTTCCATCCTGATGCGGCCGGAACTCTACGTGACTGCGGGCGCCCTTACGGCGGCCATCGCCGCAGCGAGCCTGGCCATGGGTTTCCCCGCGACGCTGTCCTGGGCCTTGGCGGCAAGCGCCGGCTTTGCGCTGCGCGGCGCCGCCATCCACTGGTCGCTCGGGCTTCCCGCCCACGAAGGCGCGGACTGACGGATCCAGCTAAAGGCGTGGGGCGCACATCCGAAAGTGCGACCGAGGCCTTTCCCTAGAGGCCAGCGATCTCGTCGAAATCGAGGTCCACGATCCTGCCGCGCGCAATCTCGCATTCGAACGAGCCACGCGCCGGCACATTTTCCCGCCATGCGGGACCGCCGCCGCCGACACGGACCCATCCTTCGATCTCGTATCCGTCCGGCTTGCCCTCCACGGACTTGATGCCGATCACCTCGATGCCCGTGAACCCGGCCGCCTTGGCCGCCTGCTCGGCCGCAGCCACGCATTTATGCGCCGCCTGCCGGGAACTGACCCCGTAGGCATCGGGCTTGTTGTCCAGCCTGGGATCGGCCGCGAAACGATCGTTCTGGGCCATGGCCGGATTCGCGGCCCAGATGGCGACGACCAACGGAAGCCCGCGAAGGTATCTTGAAAAGACTGTCGGCATGGTTCGGCGCTCCCTTTCGGTCGGCCGCTCAAAGCGACCCGCGAACCATGCCATAGTCCGGCATTCAGCGCCGAACGCAACCCTCTCGTTACGGAGTCCGGCTCGGAATCATTCGGAAACCTTCAGCCCCGTCCATTGCGCGATGAAGGACAGCACGTCCGCGCTTTCCTCGATCACCTTGTCGGTCGGTTTGCCGGAACCGTGCCCCGCGCGCGTCTCGATCCTGATCAGGTGCGGTTTGTCGCCCAGCGGTGCCGCCTGAAGCGCTGCCGCATACTTGAACGAGTGGCCCGGCACCACGCGGTCGTCAGTATCCGCCGTCGTCACGAGGATCGCGGGATAATCGCTACCCGCCTTGATATTGTGATAGGGCGAATAGGCGCGCAGCACCTTGAAGTCCGCCTCGCGATCCGGATAGCCGTAATCGTCCACCCAATAGCGGCCCGCCGTGAAGCGATCGAACCGCAGCATGTCCATCACGCCCACCTGCGGAACCCCGGCAGCGAAAAGATCGGGCCGCTGGTTGAGCACCGCCCCGACCAGAAGACCGCCGTTCGATCCGCCCTGGATCGCAAGGCCGTCCTTCGCGGCGATGCCTTCGCTCTTGAGGTACTCGCCCGCGGCGATGAAGTCGTCGAAGACGTTCTGCTTGTTGGCCCTGCGTCCGGCATCGTGCCAGGCGCGGCCATATTCGCCGCCGCCGCGCAAGTTCGCCATCGCGAAAGCGCCGCCCGCCTGAACCCAGGCCATGCGGCTTGCCGAGAAGCCCGGCGTGAGCGAGATGTCGAAGCCGCCGTAACCGTAGAGCAGTGTGGGAACCGGCTTGCCGGCCTTCGCCACATCCTTGCGGCGAACGAGGAACATCGGCACGCGCGTTCCGTCCTTCGACGCGTAGAAGCGCTGCTCCACCACGATCTCCGCAGGATCGAAGTCCATCGCCGGTTCGGCGAACGGCTCCGAAGCGCCGGTGTCGAGGTTCATCCGGAAGATCGACGCCGGGCGGTTGAAGCTGGTGAACGAGTAGAACGTCTCCGGATCGCCGGGCTTGCCGCGAAAACCGGAAGCCGTGCCGATACCGTTCAGCGCCAACGCCCTGCCCGGCTTGCCATCGAGCCCGACGATCTCGGCATGGCTGGCAGCATCGCGCATATAGTTGAGCACGAGCTGGCGGCCGACGATCCCGGCCTTCTCCAGAATGTCCTCACGCTGCGGCACGATCTCCGTGAACGCGGGATCGGTTGCAGCCAGGTCGAAGCTCACCAGGCGATAGCGCGGCGCGCTTTCGTTGGTCACGAACCAGAGTTTCTGTCCCGCGCCTTCGACGAGGCGCCAGTCGTCCTTGAACCCGGAAACGATCGGACGCGCGGCCCAACGCTCCTTGCCCTTCTTGCCCAGCTCGATGACCCGCACCTCGTAACGGGAATCCGTGCCGATGTGCGAGGTGATGACCGCGAGCCGCCCGTCCTGGTTGACTTCCGCCGAATGGCCGTAATCCGGATGGTCCGGCGTCGCGTAGACCAGCTCGTCGGCGCTCTGCGGCGTGCCCAGGCGGTGGAAATAGATTGCCTGGTTGTAGTTGAGGCTCTGAAACGCGGCGCCTTCCTCCGGCGCCGGGAAGCGCGAATAGAGGAAGCCTTCATCGCCTATCCAGGCAAGCGCGCTGAACTTAACCCAGCGCAGTTCGTCTTGCAGAACCTTTCCGCTGGCCACGTCCATCACATGAAGCACGCGCCAGTCGCTGCCCCCGTCCTGCACGCTGTAAAGCAGGTAACGGCCCTGCTGCGAAGGCTCCCAAGCATCGAGCGCGGTCGCGCCGTCCTTGGCCCAGGCATTGGGATCGAGCAGCATCCGCGGCTTGCCGTGAAGAGCCTCGCGCACGAAAAGTTGCGACTGGTTCTGAAGGCCCGTGTTCCGCGTGTAGAAATAGCGGTTCCCCGCCTTCACCGGCAGGCCGAAACGCTCGAAATCCATGAGCGCGCTGATACGCTGCTTGAACCATCCCCGCTGCGGCAGGGTTTTCAGATAGGTTTCGGTGAAGCGCGATTCGCGATCGACCCAATCGGCCACTTTCGCGTCGTGCCGGACGTCCGCCTCAAGCCAGCGGTACGGATCGACGATCCGCTCTCCGAACAAAGTCTCCACCACGTCGTCGCGGCGCGTTTCAGGATAGTTCATCGTGGCCACCGTCTTCGCCGATACCGGCATGGCTGCAAGCAAGCTCAAAGTCGTAATATGCGCGATCGCACCTCGGGCTCCGCCGAGCCTGCCCATCCAAGGCATTCCATTCCCCTGAAACCAAAAAACAAAAGCGGCCGCGAGCCTAGCACTCGCGACCGCCCTTGCAATGTCTGGTCCGCCTTCCGTGTGGAAAGCGACCTGCTTCAACCTATCAGGCTTCGGCGTATTCGTTTTCTTCGGTCAGGACCGGACCCGAGTCCTTGCCCTTTTCCGAGGTGTCGCGGTCGACCAGTTCGATGATCGCGATCGGAGCGGCGTCCGAAGCGCGGATACCGGCCCTGATGATGCGGGTGTAACCGCCGTTGCGGCCGGCATAACGCTCGGCGAGCACTTCGAAGAGCTTCGCTTCCTGAGCTTCGTCCATCAGGCGGGCGTGCGCCAGACGACGGTTCGAAAGGCCGCCATGCTTCGCGAGCGTGATCAGCTTTTCGAGGTAGGGGCGCAGTTCCTTCGCCTTGGGCGTGGTGGTCTGGATCTGCTCGTGCTTGATGAGAGCAGCGGCCATGTTGCGCAGCAGGGCGGCGCGGTGACCGGAGGTGCGCTGCAGCTTGCGCTGACCATGTTTGTGACGCATGTCTTTCTTCCTGTTTGTCAGGCAGCCGTTTCAGGTACTGCCTGCCGGGCGATGTGGTGCAGCCACCGCCCAAAGCCGATTCACTTTCGTGTGAAGCGCTGCCCTCAAGACGAAAACGGGGGAAGAGTCAAGGTTGACCGTCCCCGCCGCGCGATTTGGTCATTCCATCGACGCGACATGCACCCGCTCCAGCACGAAATCCGCGCGCTCGGCTACGCCTGCCTTCGGAAGCAATTCGATCCGATAACCCAGGGCCGAATATGCATCCCGCAATCGCTCATACTCTGCGACAGCATCCTCGAACCCATGCCGCCGTTCCGCGTCATGCCGATATAATTCCGGCCACGGCGGCGCCATGAAAACGCGATCATCGTATCGCGTCTCCGCCACCCGCCCCAGCATGGGAAGCCCTGACACATGTTCCAGCGCGGCAGCGGCATCGACAAGACTTCTGTCGAAAAAGACCGGCCCGGAGGCACCTTCAACCGCAGCAAGATCGGCGAGAGCCATCGCCATGGCGCGCCGGGCAAATGCCGCCATGTCGACCCACGGCAGCGCACCACCACCGCTTTCGAGTTCTTCGGCAACAATGCGGCGACCGGGCTCAGCCACGCATGTGAAGCCTCGCCGCTGCAACTCCAGAAGCAAAGTGGACTTTCCTCCGCCAGAACAACCGGAGAGAACCACCAGGCGCGTCATTTCGATCCTCTCCGGTTCTTTTGCCTGAAAGCGATATCAGGCCAGCAGAAATGAAAAAGGGCCCCGCATCGCTGCGGAGCCCTTTTCAATTCGGTATCGGGAGAGCCGATCAGCCGAGCAGTTCCTGCTCCAGCTTCTTGGCCATCTCTTCGATGTTCTCGGGCGGCCAGCCCGGGATGTCCATGCCGAGCCGCAGGCCCATCGACGAAAGGACTTCCTTGATCTCGTTGAGCGACTTGCGGCCGAAGTTCGGCGTGCGCAGCATCTCGGCTTCGGTCTTCTGAACCAGATCGCCGATGTAGATGATGTTGTCGTTCTTGAGGCAGTTGGCCGAACGGACCGACAGTTCCAGCTCGTCCACCTTCTTGAGAAGGTAGCGGTTGAGCTGGTTGGTGTCGCTCTCTTCCGAGGCGGCAGCGCCGCTGGCGGCCATGCCGATCATCGGCGACTGACCAACCGGAGCGATGTCCTCGAAGTGGACGAACAGCGCCAGCTGGTCCTGCAGGATGCGCGCGGCATAAGCCACGGCGTCTTCAGGAGCCACGGTGCCGTCGGTCTCGACGGTCAGGCTCAGCTTGTCGAAGTCGAGTTCCTGGCCGATACGGGCGTTCTCGACCTTGTAGCTGACCTGGCGGACCGGCGAGTAGAGCGAGTCGACCGGGATCAGACCGATCGGCGCGTCAACCGGACGGTTCGACACGGCGGGGACATAGCCCTTGCCGGTGTCGGCGGTCAGTTCCATGTTGAGCGTCGCACCTTCGTCGAGGTGGCAGATCACGAGGTCCTTGTTCATGACCTCGATGTCACCCGAGACGGCGATGTCGCCAGCCTTCACAGCCGCCGGACCCGTGGCCGAGAGCTGGAGACGCTTCGGGCCTTCACCCTGCATCTTGAGAGCAATCTGCTTGACGTTCAGGACGATGTCCGTGACGTCCTCGCGCACACCGGCAAGCGACGAGAATTCGTGCAGCACGTTCTCGATCTTGATCGAGGTGATCGCGGCGCCCTGAAGCGAGGAGAGCAGCACGCGGCGCAGCGCATTGCCGAGCGTCAGACCGAAGCCACGCTCCAGCGGTTCGGCAACGAACGTCGCCTTCAGTTTGGGGTCGGGTCCCGGCTTGATCTCAAGGCTGTTCGGCTTCTTGAGTTCCTGCCAGTTCTTGATGTTGACAGTCATGGACTTCCCCTGGGAGTGATGGCGGTTACGTCCCGCAGCCTGGTGGAAAGGCCCGGGACGTTCCGAAGTCGGACGGCGACCGGTTCGCCGTCCGTATTAGCTCGATCAGACGCGGCGGCGCTTCGACGGACGAACGCCGTTGTGCGGGATCGGCGTCACGTCGCGGATCGAGGTAATGGTGAAGCCGACAGCCTGGAGGGCGCGCAGGGCGCTCTCGCGGCCCGAACCCGGGCCCTTGACTTCGACTTCGAGGGTGCGCACGCCGTGCTCGGCAGCCTTCTTGCCGGCATCGTCGGCAGCAACCTGGGCGGCGTAGGGAGTCGACTTGCGGCTGCCCTTGAAGCCCATCATGCCGGCCGAGGACCACGAGATCGCGTTGCCCTGGGCGTCGGTGATGGTCACCATGGTGTTGTTGAAGCTTGCATTCACGTGCGCAATGCCGCTCGTGATGTTCTTGCGCTCGCGGCGCTTAACGCGCTGAGGTTCGCGTGCCATATCCGTGTATCCTGTCGAAAAATCGCTGAGGGAAACCAACCGGGCCGATCGCTCGGCCCCAGCGGCTTACTTCTTCTTGCCGGCGATCGGCTTGGCCTTGCCCTTGCGGGTGCGCGCATTGGTATGCGTGCGCTGGCCACGAACCGGCAGACCCTTGCGGTGACGCAGGCCACGGTAGCAAGCGAGGTCCATGAGACGCTTGATGTTCATCGCGGTTTCGCGACGAAGGTCACCTTCAACCGTGTGATCGGCGTCGATGGTTTCGCGGATCTGAAGGACTTCTGCGTCCGACAGGTCCTGAACGCGACGGCTGTGATCGATACCGAGCTTGTCGGCGATCTCGAGAGCCTTGGTACGACCGATACCATGGATGTAGGTGAGCGCGATGATAACGCGCTTGTTGGTGGGGATGTTTACCCCGGCAATACGAGCCACTTAAATCTCCATGCTCCACAGGGAGCGCCCAAAGGGACGAGCCCTATCTCAACGCTTCACCCAGAAAGCGTAAATGACAAAAAGGCCCGGTCGGCGGCACGCTCGGTGCCATTGCCACCCGGACTTGCCGAACCCTTTTTGAGTGAATGGCGCGCATAGGACGATTCGCAAGACGTGTCAACGCTTGCAAAGCCGCCGCCGCTCCATCCCACTGCGCGATATCGCGCGGGGAGAGCTGCGTGCGGCAACGATGTACCGCATCGGCAGGGCATAGTCAAAGAAACGACAATTCCCGCAGCAACATGGCCTTCGCCCCCATTTACGGAAAAAGGCCGCGCCGCCCAAGGCGACACGGTGCCTTCCATAATTCGCAACGTCCGAAACGATCAGGCCTTGAGAACGGCCTCGATCGCGGCGGTCACTTCATCCATGTCGGCCATTCCGTCGACCTTACCGACAATGCCGCGCGCTTCGTAGATCGGCAGGATAGGCGCCGTCTTCGCGCGATATTCAGCAAGACGGGTACGCACCGTCTCGGCGTTGTCGTCGGGCCGGCGCTTGAACTCCGTGCCTCCGCACTTGTCGCAGACGCCGTCCACCTTCGGCTTTTCGAAGGTGTCGTGATAGCCCTTGCCGCAGCATGCACAGGTGAAGCGTCCCGTGATCCGCTCCACCAGCGCATCCTCGTCTACTTCCAGTTCGATCACCTTGTCGAGCTTGCGACCGCGTGCCGCCAGGATTTCATCGAGCGATGCCGCCTGCGCCGCAGTGCGCGGATAGCCGTCGAAAATGGCGCCGGCTTCCGGGCCCATGGCATCGAGTTCGTCACCGATCAGCGCCGAGACGATCGCGTCCGAAACCAGTTCGCCACGCTCCATCACCGCCTTGGCCTCAAGCCCGGTGGGCGTCCCGGCCTTCACGGCGGCGCGCAGCATGTCGCCGGTCGAAAGCTGGCGCATGCCGCGCCGATCGACCAGACGCTGCGCCTGAGTTCCCTTGCCCGCCCCCGGCGGGCCCAACAGGATGATATTCACGCCTTACCCCTCATCTGTCCCTGGATGCGCTATCAGCGCAGACGTCCCTTCAACTTCGCCTTCTTGATCAGGTCGCCGTACTGGTGTGCCAGCAGGTGCGACTGGATCTGGGTGATCGTGTCGACAGTGACGTTGACGACGATCAGCAGGCTGGTCCCACCCATGAACAGCAGCGGCAGACCGGTCATCGAGAGGAAATACTCGGGGACGGTACAGACGATCGTCAGGTAGATCGCGCCGATCACAGTCACGCGGGTCAGCACGTAATCGAGATAGTTGGCGGTGTTCTTGCCCGGACGGATGCCGGGGATGAAGCCGCCGTTCTTCTTCAGGTTCTCGGCCGTTTCCTCAGGATTGAAGACGACGGCTGTGTAGAAGAACGAGAAGAAGATGATGCCGGCCGCGTAGAGCAGCATGTAAAGCGGCTTGCCGTGGCCCAGGTACTGGTTGAGCGCGATCACGATCTTGCCGCCAGTCGATTCTGGATTGAGCGAGTTGCCGGCGAACTGCGTGATGGTCAGGGGCAGCAGCAGCAGCGAGCTGGCGAAGATCGGCGGGATCACGCCCGCGGTGTTGATCTTCAGCGGCAGATGGCTGCGATCGGCCTGCATCATGCCACGCTGGGTCGCGCGCTTCGGGTACTGGATCAGCAGACGACGCTGCGCGCGCTCTGCAAAACAGATCATCAGGATCATCAGCACGATCAGCACGATCAGCGAGATGATCAGCAGCGATCCCGTGTCACCGGCGCTGTAGGCCTGGCCGACGTTGCTGGCGAAAGTCGGCATCTGCGCGACGATACCCGCCATGATGATCAGCGACACACCGTTGCCGATGCCGCGCGAAGTGATCTGTTCGCCCAGCCAGAGCAGGAACATGGTGCCGCCAACCAGCGAAATTACTGCGCCGACGCGGAACAGGAGGCCCGGATCGACAACCGCCTGAAGGCCGCTCGATGCTCCGTAGGCTTCCAGGCTCACCGCCAGGAACCAGCCCTGGATCGCGCAAAGCAGAACCGCGCCGTAACGCGTATACTGGTTCAGCTTCTTGCGTCCGGCCTCGCCTTCCTTCTTCAGCGCCACCAGCGCCGGGTGAAGCGAGGCGGCCAACTGCACCACGATCGAGCTGGTGATGTAAGGCATCACGCCCAGCGCGATCAAGCTCATGCGCGAAAGCGAGCCGCCCGAAAACGTGTTGAACAGGTCGAGAATGCCGCCCTGGGTCTTGCTGTAGAGCTGCGAGAGAATCAGCGGATTAACGCCGGGCAGCGGAACGAAGCTCAGGAATCGGAAAACGATCAGCGCGCCGATCGTGAACCAGATTCGGTTCTTGAGCTCGGTCGCCTTCGAGAAATTGGCCAGGCTCAGAGTGCTGGCGATATTGTCGGCGCGTGAAGCCATGACGATTTGTAAAGCCTCGATAGTCGGTTCGGGTCCAGCCTTAGCGACTGCGCGAAGGCTTGTCGAACCCCGGTTCTGGTCCGCTCATATAGACTTTCTTGCCGGTCCTGAAAGACCCGCAACCTCAACAAGCCCGGATGATAGCACCAGTCTGAACAAAGAGAGGGCGAAGCGCATGGCGCCCGCCCTCTCCTTATGTGCATATCGCGATTGCGATGCCTCAGGCCTCGACGGCTTCCTTGGCAGGAAGGATCACCGAACCACCGGCCTTCTCGACCGCGGCGACAGCGCTCTTCGAAGCGCCGGCAACGTTGAACTCGACCTTCTCGGTCAGTTCACCCTTGGCGAGGAGGCGCACGCCGTCCTTGCCGCCACGGGCCAGGCCGGCGGCCTGGAGAACGGCGTGATCGACAACGCCCGAAATGTCGAGCTTGCCGGCTTCGATCGCCTTCTGGATCATGCCGAGGTTCACTTCTGCGTAGTCCTTGGCGAACTTCTTGTTCGAGAAGCCGCGCTTCGGAAGACGCATGTGAAGCGGCATCTGGCCGCCCTCGAAGCCGTTGATCGAAACGCCCGAGCGTGCCTTCGCGCCCTTCTGGCCACGGCCGGCAGTCTTGCCCTTGCCCGAGCCGATGCCACGGCCGACGCGGATACGACGGTGACGGGCGCCGGCGTTGTCGCGGATATCATTCAGTTTCATAGTCGTGCACTCGCTTTCGCTTTTGGTCGCGCTGATAGGAAGGCGGCCCCATAAGCGAAACGCCGCGCAATGTCACGCCTGAATCCCGTTCAAGACGACAATCCCTGTAAAGCGATTTCAGCTGCCGCGCAGGCGGATCACGAGTTTTGCGTCGCCCGAGGCAGCGCGCCCTTCCGTATCGCGGGCGGGTTTCCAGGTCAGTTGGTCGCGCCCGAGCTTGCAGATATCGGCATCGAATTCCGGCGATACGGTCCTGGGCTCGAAGCTGCACGTCTTGATTCGGCCGCTCGGGTCCACGGTGAACTTCAGTTCATGGCGCGTCATCACGTCTTTGTTGAACACATCCCCGTAACGCTCGCCCAGTTTTGCCAGTTCGCCATTGAAAGCCGCCTTGTTGCCGTCGGGCAGAGCCGGATCTTCCGCGAGCGCGGCGTAGTCCTGCTCGGGAACCAGGCTTTTCATCCGCAGAACCATGGCCGCCCATCCCTTCGCCCGCGCGATCTGCATGGGCGAATCGCGATCGACCAGAGCCTGACATTGCGCTCCGGATGGACTCGCCTCCTGCGACAGCAGGTACCGGGCAGCGGCTTCACGGCGATAGGCTATCGCCCAGGCCAAGGGCGTCATGCCGAACAGGTCGGGCGAATCGATCGTTTTCGGGGCGTCGAGCGCATCACCCGTGGCCTCGGCCGAGGGCGCCGACCCCAGAATGCGCCGCAGTGCCCGCACGTCTCCGCGACGCGCCGCGTCTGCAAGCGTCGCGTTCTCCGGCAGGGGACCAAGGTCGGCATAACCGTAGGACCGGCCCGAAGCCAGCTTGGGACGCGGCGCTGCGTCCTTGTCCTTCGCATCTTCCGCTGGTTCGCCTTGTGCTCCAGCCTCTTCCTCCGCCTGCGGGATCGCCCGGCAAACGTCGCGATAGGGATAGGCCGCGTCGGCGATCAACGTCTGGTTGAAGGACCGGGCAAAATCGCCGAGCCGATCTTCACCCTCCCCCGCCGCTTCGGTGCCGACTGCCGAAGGCGTCGGCGTGGCCGTCGCATCGTCGCCAAAGTAGGTCACCACGCGCGCCATGCGCGGGGACAGACCTCCGGCCAGTACGCATTGCGCGCCGAATTCGCTGGTATCGATGCCGTCCAGCGTCACGGCAGCGACAAGACGAAAATCTCCGGCAGCCGCGGCCTTGCGGGCTTCCGCCACCGGGTCCGCCTGTCCGCTCGCCAACAGCGACTTGAGCGCACGGTCCGCCAGTCGATCCCGCTCCAGCGTTGCGGGATCCGCCAGCGGGTCGTTGCAGGCCGGCTCGGCCGCCGGGCTCTCCTGCACATATGTCTCGCCGTTGTCGCTCGGCTCGCTGCCGTCACAAGAAGCGACAGTGAGGGCGGCCAGGCACAGAGTAGAGGCCGCGATGGTCCTGCGAAGCAAAGTATCCCCCAGGGAAATCCAGATCGGGCCGCGCTTAGCACAAGTCGGGGGCGGAAGGGGAGCCACAGACACGCCCTCGCACAGATTTTGCGCTGCCTCGATCACGCCTGCTCGATAGCGATGGCATCGCATCGAGCCAAAACTCCTGCCGGATGAGCGGAATGCCGACAAGAAAAAGGCCCCGGCGTTTCCGCCGAGGCCCCTTCCGCTTATCGTGCCTGAGGCAGGTCGATCAGTCGACCACCGCAACCATGTGCGGCAGCTTGGCGATCGCACCACGGACTTCCGGGGTGTCTTCGCGCTCGACGACCTTGTGCATCTTGCCGAGGCCAAGACCGATGAGGATCTTCTTCTGGCTTTCGGGGCGACGGATCGGCGAACCGATCTGCTTGATCTTGATCTTCGCCATGAGACTTACTCCACGATGGCTTCGGCAGCGGCTTCAGCCTCTGCCTCGCTGACGCCACCGCGACCGAGCAGGTCGGCGACCTTCTTGCCACGACGCTGGGCAACCGACTTCGGCGAAGTCTGGTTGGTCAGCGCGTCGAAGGTGGCGCGGATCATGTTGTACGGGTTCGAGGTGCCCACCGACTTGGTGACGACGTCAGCGACGCCCAGGCTCTCGAACACCGCGCGCATCGGACCACCGGCGATGATGCCCGTACCGGCCGGAGCCGTGCGGACGTTCACATTGCCGGCGCCGAAGTGGCCACGGCCGTCGTGGTGAAGGGTGCGACCTTCCTTGAGCGGCACGCGAACCATCTTCTTCTTTGCAGAAGCAGTGGCCTTGGTGATTGCCTCGGGAACTTCGCGAGCCTTGGCGTGGCCGAAGCCGACGCGGCCCTTGCCGTCGCCAACGACGACGAGAGCAGCGAAACCGAAGCGCTTGCCGCCCTTCACGGTCTTCGAAACGCGGTTGATGTGGACGAGCTTCTCGATCAGCTCCTCGCCCTGCTCTTCCTCGTTCCGGCCACCGCGACGGTCGTCGCGACGGCCACGGCCGCCACGCTCACCGCGTTCGCCACGGCCACGGCCACCACGGCCACGACCTTCACGAGTCTCCTGCGCGTCGCCACCCTGGGGGTGTTCGGCCGCGATCGGCGCTTCGTTGTTGTTTTCGTCAGCCATGATCAGAACTCCAGCCCGCCTTCACGGGCGGCTTCGGCCAGCGCCTTGACGCGGCCATGGAAGAGGAAACCGCCACGGTCGAACACGACCGAGGTGATGCCCGCCTTCTTGGCGGCCTCGGCGAGTTCCTTGCCAACGCGGACTGCGGCATCGGTGTCGGTGCCCTTGGCGCCAAGCGTGTTGGCGGCAGCCACGGTATGGCCCTGCGCGTCGTCGATGATCTGCGCATAGATGTGACGGCCGGTGCGGTGCACCGACAGACGGGGACGACCACCCGAACGCGCCTTGAGCGCGGTACGGACGCGCCGGCGACGGCGCTCGAAAAGGGAAAGCTTGGCCATTACTTCTTCTTCCCTTCCTTGCGGAAGATGAATTCGCCGCGGTACTTGATGCCCTTGCCCTTGTAAGGCTCGGGCTTGCGCCAGCGACGGATTTCGGCCGCGAGTTGGCCGACCTTCTGCTTGTCGATACCCGAAATCTCGACCGTGGTGTTATCCGGGGTCTTGACCTCGATGCCTTCCGGCACGGCGATGTCGACGTCGTGCGAGTAGCCGAGCTGCAGCTTCAGGTTCTTGCCCTGAGCGGCTGCGCGGTAGCCGACGCCCTTGATCTCGAGAACCTTGGTGAAGCCGTTGGTAACGCCTTCCACGAGGTTGGAGACCAGGGTACGCTGCATGCCCCAGTGGCTGCGGGCAGCCTTGGTCTGGTTGGCAGGCTGAACGGCGATCGCACCTTCTTCGACTTCGTAAGTCACGAGGTCCGACATACCCAGGGTGAGGGTGCCCTTAGGCCCCTT
Source organism: Novosphingobium sp. ZW T3_23 (assembly GCF_044987305.1). Classification (NCBI taxonomy): domain Bacteria; kingdom Pseudomonadati; phylum Pseudomonadota; class Alphaproteobacteria; order Sphingomonadales; family Sphingomonadaceae; genus Novosphingobium; species Novosphingobium sp. ZW T3_23. Next base: position 205,057 of record NZ_JBJDRF010000002.1, on the reverse strand, counting down.
CACCGAGAGGGTGCCGTTATCGATGGCGGCAGTGACCCCGCCAGGGATCACAACCGGCTTCTTGCCGATGCGGCTCATTAGAACACCTCCGCCAGCACTTCGCCGCCGACGTTCTGCGAACGTGCTTCGGCATCCGAGAGCACGCCGCGCGGCGTCGAGACGATGGTGATGCCGAGACCATTGCGCACAACCGGGAGTTCCTTCGAACCCGAGTAGACGCGGCGGCCAGGCTTGGAGACGCGGGCGATGTGCTTGATAGCGGGCTCGCCCTCGAAATACTTCAGCTCGATGCGCAGCTGCGGGTGGGCACCGGTGGCGTCATCGCTGAAACCACGGATGTAACCTTCACGCTGCAGAACTTCGAGCACGCGCGCACGCAGCTTGCTGGCGGGAGAAAGGACGGTGTCCTTCTTCGCCTGCTGGCCGTTGCGGATGCGGGTGAGCATATCACCCAGGGGATCGGTCAATGCCATTGCTTCTAACCCTTACCAGCTCGACTTGGTCACGCCGGGGATCATGCCCTTGTTGGCAAGATCACGCAGCTCGACGCGGCACAGGCCGAACTTGCGGTAATAACCGCGCGGACGGCCGGTCGTGGCGCAACGGTTGCGAACCCGGGTCGGGTTGCCGTTGCGCGGGATCTCGGCCAGCTTCAGGCGAGCAATGAGACGCTCGGTTTCGTCGAGCGATTCATCGTCAGCGATCGCCTTGAGGCGTTCGTACTTGCCTGCATACTTCTTAACGAGCTGCTTGCGGCGCTCGTTCTTGTTCACGGAACTCAGTTTCGCCATGGACTTAAGCTCTCTTCCTCAGCGGCTCACGCCGCTTCCTTCTGTTCCGACTCTTCAGCCGGGAACGGGAAACCGAACAGACGAAGCAGTTCACGTGCTTCTTCGTCGGTCTTCGCGGTGGTGGTGACGATGATGTCCATGCCACGCACCTTCTCGATCTTGTCGTAGCTGATCTCCGGGAAGATGATCTGCTCCTTGAGACCCATCGCGTAGTTGCCGCGACCATCGAACGACTTCGGGTTCAGACCACGGAAGTCGCGGATGCGAGGCATTGCGATGGTGACGAGACGGTCGAGAAACTCGTACATGCGCTCACGACGGAGCGTCACCTTGCAGCCGATCGGCATGCCTTCGCGCAGCTTGAACTGTGCGATCGACTTGCGGGCCTTGGTGATGACGGGCTTCTGGCCGGCGATGGCTTCCATCTCGGCTGCGGCGGTCTGGACCTTCTTCTTGTCCTGGCTCGCTTCACCGACGCCCATGTTGAGCGTGATCTTTTCGATCTTCGGCACTTCCATCACGTTCTTGTAACCGAACTTTTCGGTCATCGCCTTCGCGATTTCAGCGTCGTACTTCGAACGCAGACGCGGAGTGTACTGATCAGCCATCGATGGTCTCCCCGGACTTCACGGCCACGCGGACCTTCTTGCCGTCCTTGGTTTCGAAGCGAACGCGGGTCGGCTTGCCGTCCTTGTCGGCCACAGCAACCTTGCTGATCGCCATCGGAGCCGGAACGCGCTCGATGCCGCCCTGCGGGTTCTGCTGGGTCGGCTTGCGGTGCTTGGTCGCGACGTTCACGCCCTCGACCACGACCTTGGCGTCCTTCGGGAGAACCTGAAGCACGGTGCCGGTGCGGCCCTTGTCCTTGCCGGACAGGACGACGACGGCGTCACCCTTCTTGATCTTCGCGGCAGCCATTACAGCACCTCCGGAGCAAGCGAGATGATCTTCATGAAGCCCTTGCCGCGAAGCTCGCGCACGACGGGGCCAAAGATACGGGTGCCGATCGGCTCCTCGTTCTTGTTGATGAGCACCGCCGCATTGCTGTCGAAGCGGATGACGCTGCCGTCGGTACGACGGACGTCCTTGCGGGTACGCACGATCACCGCACGGTGAACGTCGCCCTTCTTGACGCGAGCGCGGGGCTGCGCCTCCTTAACCGACACCACGATGATGTCGCCGACGCCTGCGAAACGACGCTTAGAGCCACCCAGCACCTTGATGCACTGGACGCGCTTTGCGCCGCTGTTGTCCGCGACGTCGAGATTGGATTGCATCTGGATCATCGATCCGAGTCCTTCTCAACTGGCTTGCCGGAACAAGTCCGGCAGTTCCTAAAAAGACAGGCCCACGAGGGGCCCGAGTCGCCCCGACGGGCGAAGTGCGGCCATTTGCCGCATTCACCCGCGAAGGTCAACACTCTTGTCCGGCCCTGAGGCCGAGGCAGATCGAACCGGCCATATCTCAAGGACATGGCCGGTCAGAATCTTATACCTCGGCTTCGAGCGCCGTACCCTTGCTCGCCTGAAGACGGTCAAGAACCTTCCAGGTCTTGGTCTTCGAGAAGGGCTTCGTCTCCTCGATCCGGACGCGTTCGCCGGTCTTGAAGGCGTTGTCTTCGTCGTGAGCGTGGTACTTCTTCGAGCGACGGATGATCTTCCCGTAAAGGGGGTGCTTCACCTTGCGCTCGACCAGCACGGTCACGGTCTTGTCGGTCTTGTCGGAAACGACGGTCCCGATCAGAATACGCTTGGGCATCGTGTTTCCTCCTTAGGCCTGCGCCGCACGCTCGGCCTGGAGCGTCTTGATGCGGGCGATGTCACGACGCACCTGCTTGATGCGCGCGGGCGCTTCAAGCTGGCTGGTCGCGGCCTGGAACCGCAGGTTGAACTGCTCGCGCTTCAGATCGACGAGGTCAGCGGTGAGCTGGTCGTCGGTCTTGGCGCGAAGGTCTTCGATCTTGTTAGCCATGATTCGACTTCCTTACTCGCCGCCAAGGTGCGAGGTGTCGCCGAGGCGAGCCACGACCTTGGTCTTGATCGGCAGCTTCATCGCAGCGCGGCTGAAAGCCTCGGCTGCGAGGGGGCCAGCGACGCCGTCCAGTTCGAACAGGATGCGGCCCGGCTTGACGCGGGCAGCCCAGTATTCGACCGAACCCTTGCCCTTACCCTGACGGACTTCAGCAGGCTTCTTCGAAACCGGCACGTCGGGGAAAACGCGGATCCAGAGACGGCCCTGGCGCTTGATGTGACGCGTGATCGCGCGGCGAGCCGCTTCGATCTGGCGGGCGGTGATCCGCTCCGGCTCGAGGGCCTTGAGGCCGTACGAGCCGAAGTTCAGGTCGGTGCCACCCTTGGCATCACCCTTGATCCGGCCCTTGAAGGCCTTGCGGAACTTGGTCTTCTTCGGTTGCAGCATGACTCTTAGTTCCTGCGGTCATCGCGTGCCGGACGCACGCCGGAGGTCTGCGCCTCCATCATCAGGCGGTCCTGCGCCATCGGGTCGTGGCCAAGGATTTCGCCCTTGAAGATCCAGACCTTGATGCCGATGATGCCATAGGCGGTCAGCGCCTCGGCTTCGGCATAGTCGATGTTGGCACGCAGGGTGTGAAGCGGCACGCGGCCTTCACGGTACCATTCGGTACGCGCGATTTCCGCACCACCAAGGCGACCACCGCAAGTGATCTTGATGCCTTCGGCGCCGAGACGAAGAGCCGACTGAACGGCGCGCTTCATCGCACGGCGGAACGCAACGCGGCGGATCAGCTGATCGGCGATGCCCTGGGCGACGAGCTTCGAATCGATTTCCGGCTTGCGGATTTCGACGATGTTCAGCTTCACTTCGCTGCCGGTCATGGTCGCAAGCTGCTTGCGCAGCTTCTCGATGTCCGCACCCTTCTTGCCGATGATCACACCGGGACGGGCTGCGTAGATCGAGATGCGGCACAGCTTGGCCGGACGCTCGATGACCACCTTGGAGACCGCAGCCTGGGGCACGGTTTCCATGATGAACTTGCGGATCTTGAGGTCTTCCTCAAGCAGCTTGCCGTAGTCCCGGCCTTCCGCGAACCAGCGGCTGTCCCAGGTACGGTTGATCTGCAGACGCAGACCGATCGGATTGCTCTTGTGACCCATGGCTCAGGCCTCCTCGACTTCGCGAACGACGATCCGCAGGCGCGAGAACGGCTTGAGGATACGGGTGGACTTGCCGCGACCACGAGCGTGGAAACGCTTCATGGTGATCGACTTGCCGACCGACGCCTCGGCGACGACGAGCGCGTCGACGTCGAGGTTGTGGTTGTTTTCCGCATTCGCGATCGCCGAAGCGAGGATCTTGCGGGCGTCCTGGGCCATCGCCTTCTTGGAGAAGGCCAGGATGTTCATCGCGTCCTCGGCCTTGCGGCCACGGATAAGGGCGGCGACGAGGTTGAGCTTCTGGGCGGAACCACGAATGGTGGTTCCGACCGCAAGAGCTTCCTTCTCGCCAACGCGGCGGGGTGCTGCCTGCTTGCTCATTAGCGCTTGCCCTTCTTGTCGGCAGCGTGGCCGGGGAACGTGCGCGTGGGCGCGAATTCACCGAGCTTGTGGCCGACCATGTCCTCGTTGACCGAGACAGGGATGAACTTGTGTCCGTTGTAGACCTGGAAGGTCAGGCCAACGAACTGCGGAAGGATGGTGGAGCGACGCGACCAGGTCTTGATCGGAGAAGCCTTTGCACCGGCATCCTGCGCGACCTCGGCCTTCTTGAGAAGGTACAGGTCGACGAAGGGGCCTTTCCAGACGGAACGTGCCATCGTGTCTTACCTCTTCTTCTTGGCGTGGCGCGAACGGATGATCATCTTGTCCGTCTGCTTGTTGTTGCGGGTACGAGCGCCCTTGGTCGGCTTGCCCCACGGAGTGACCGGGTGACGGCCGCCCGAGGTACGGCCTTCACCACCACCGTGCGGGTGGTCGACCGGGTTCTTGGCAACACCGCGGGTCAGCGGGCGACGGCCCAGCCAACGACCACGACCGGCCTTGGCGAGGGTCTGGTTGGCGTTGTCGGGGTTCGACACGGCGCCAACGGTGCCCATGCAATCGCCACGCAGGTAGCGCTGCTCGCCCGAGTTCAGACGAACGATGACCATGCCGCGGTCACGACCGACGACCTGCACATAGGTGCCTGCCGAACGGGCGATCTGACCACCCTTGCCGGGCTTCATCTCGACGTTGTGGCAGATCGTGCCGACCGGCATCTGCGACAGAAGCATGGCGTTGCCGGGCTTCACGTCGGTCTTTTCGCCGGCGACAACGACGTCGCCAACGGCGAGACGCTGCGGCGCGATGATGTAGGTCAGTTCACCGTCGGTGTACTTCACGAGCGCGATGAAAGCGGTGCGGTTGGGATCGTATTCGATACGCTCCACGGTCGCTTCCATGTCCCACTTACGACGCTTGAAGTCGATGAAGCGGTACTTCTGCTTGTGACCACCGGCGATGCCACGCGAGGTGACATGACCCTTGTTGTTGCGGCCGCCGGTCTTGCTCTTGCCTTCGGTCAGCGCCTTGAGGGGCTTGCCCTTCCAGAGCGACGACTTGTCGACGAGGACCAGGCCGCGGCGGGCGGGGCTGGTCGGGTTGTACTTCTTAAGTGCCATCGGAATTAACCCCGCGCGCCTTCGGTGATGTCAATCGACTGGCCTTCGGCCAGCGTGACGATCGCCTTCTTCACGTCGCTGCGGCGGTAAGCCTTACCGCGCCAGCGCTTGGTCTTGCCCTTGACGACCAGCGTGTTCACGCCGGTGACCTTGACGTCGAACAGAGCTTCGACGGCGGCCTTGATCTCGGGCTTGGTCGCCTTGTCAGCAACCTTGAAGACGACTGCGTTCTGCTCGGAAAGCAGGGTCGACTTCTCGGTGATGTGGGGCGAGAGGATCACGTCGAAATGACGGATATCCACGTTGCTCTTAGCCATTGAAACGCGCCTCCAGCTTTTCGACAGCGGCGCGCGTCAGCACCAGCGTATCGTGCTTCAGGATGTCGTAGACGTTCGCGCCGACAGCCGGGAGCACGTTCACGCCGACGATGTTGCGGGCAGCCAGGGCGAAGCCCTCGTTGACCTGCTCACCGTCCATGACGAGAACCTTCTTGCCGAAGTTCGCCTTGGCGAGCTGGCCGGCAAGCGCCTTGGTCTTGGCGTCGGAAACGTCGAGCGAGTCGACGATCACGAGACCGTTCTGAGCCTTGGCCGAGAGAGCCATCTTCAGACCGAGTGCACGGATCTTCTTGTTCAGCGAGATGTTGAACTCGCGGCGACGAGCACCGTGAGCCTTACCACCGCCGATGAACACCGGAGCAGCGCGATCGCCGTGACGGGCAGTACCGCCGCCCTTCTGGCGACCGAACTTCTTGCCGGTACGGGCAACTTCCGAACGCTCGCGGGTCGCACGGGCGATGCCGCGACGGTTTTCGAGCTGCCAGGTAACGACGCGGTGCAGGATGTCCGCGCGCGGCTCGAGGCCGAACACGTCGTCCGAAAGCTCGATGTCGGCGTTGGCGGCCGAACCGTCGATGTTGAGGACCTGAACCTTCATGATTAGCCCTCCTGGCCTTCGGTCGCTTCGGGAGCCGCGGCTTCGGCCGGGGTCACGGCAGCGGCCGTATCATTGGTGTTGCTGGCCGACTTGATGCCGGCGGGGTACGGAGCCTCGGCGTGACGGTCGACCTTGACGGCGTCCGACACGGTGAGCCAGGCGTTCTTCGAACCGGGGACCGAGCCCTTGACGAAGATCAGGCCACGCTCGTCGTCCACGCGGACGACTTCGAGGTTCTGCTGGGTGCGCTGACGGTCGCCCATGTGGCCGGCCATCTTCTTGTTCTTGAACACCTTGCCCGGATCCTGACGGTTACCCGTCGAACCGTGCGCACGGTGCGAGATCGAAACACCGTGGGTGGCGCGCATACCGCCGAAGCCCCAGCGCTTCATGGCGCCCTGGAAGCCCTTGCCCTGGGTGTGGCCGCCTACGTCGACCAGCTGGCCGGGCACGAAGTGCGAGGCAGCGATCGTGGCGCCGACTTCCAGAAGGGCGTCGTCGGCGACGCGGAATTCCGCGACGCGCATCTTCAGGGGAACCTGAGCCTTGGCGAAGTGTTCGCGCTGCGGCTTGGCAACGTTCTTCTGCTTTGCTTCGCCCGCACCGAGCTGAACCGCGACGTAGCCGTCACGATCAGCAGTACGAACCGAAACCACCTGACAGTCTTCAAGTGCCAGGACAGTGACGGGCACGTGGCGACCGTCCTCCTGGAACAGGCGGGTCATCCCGACTTTCTTGGCGATCACGCCTGTACGCATGACCTTTCTCCTTACAGAGGCGTACGCAGGACCATCCCTCGTACGCGTGTCCAACCCTGTTATGATACGAACCCCGTCCGGGTCAGGTGTTCCCTGCAAGCCCATCATGGGCCGCGGAAACGAGACGGGGGACGCATTCCCGACGCCTTCCCGAAAGAAGGCAGCGGAGGTATCCCTTGTGTCCCCGAACCGTTTGTCCGGGGCGCTGTCTCTGCAGGCTGTTGCCTGCAAAGCCGGCCATGGGGGCCGACAAGGTAATTTGGATCCGAGGATCCGAATTTCACCGATCGTTTAAAGTCCGATCAAAAGACTGTCGGGGCCGCCGATGGCAGCCCCGCAAACCGGCTTAGGCCAGCTTGATCTCGACGTTCACGCCGGCAGCCAGGTCGAGCTTCATCAGCGCGTCGACGGTAGCTGCGTTCGGCTGCACGATGTCAAGCAGGCGCTTGTAGGTGCGGACTTCGAACTGCTCACGCGACTTCTTGTCGATGTGCGGACCACGGTTGACCGTGAACTTCTCGATCTTCGTCGGCAGGGGAATGGGCCCACGAATCAGAGCGCCGGTGCGGCGAGCCGTGTCAGCGATTTCGCCAGTGGCCTGGTCGAGCACGCGATGGTCAAACGCCTTCAGGCGGATACGGATGTTCTGAGCTTCCATTACCTACTACCGATGAGAAAGAGCCATAGGACCAGAAGTCCCGTCAAATTCGAACCGCGCCCCTACACGGTGGACGCGAGTCGGGCAAGCGCTGATTTCACGATATTCGGCGGGCTTTCAGGAAGCAGAAGACGCGGTTCGTCGCATCCGCCCTTCCCTGCGCCCGATCCGCATCCTACCTTGGCATGGCGACGCCTAACAGAAGCCGCTTCAATGTCCTCCATCTCCACGACAATTTCCAGCGTGCTTGCCGCGCTGACTCTCGCATGCCTGACGCCGGGTGCCGCCGCAGCCGCAGCCGGCGGTTCCGCCTACGGTCCCGTCACCGATCCCGCCAGCGATCTCGGGGGAACGAGGCTCCCGATCGATCTCGACGACACCGACGTGCTCACCGCCCACGCCGCCATGCCCGACGCCGGGGGTGGCGACGTGGACGACGCCTGCCGTGATGCCGCCCGCTCCAGCAATGGCGGTAACGATGGCACGATCGTCGTCTGCTCCCACGGCGGCGACGGCACCAACCAGCGCGTCCCGCCATCGAAAAGCGTGGACGAAAGCACGCGCACCGGCGCGGCCTATCCGCCGGACCTCTGGAACCTGCCCGGCTGCCTCGGTCCCTGCATCACCATACCATTCGGCCGCGTGCCGGACCCCGTCTACTACATCGACCTCGCATCCATTCCCGAAGCACCCAAGGGCTCAGATGCGTGGAAGATCGCGCAGGGCGAGCTGCGGGCGCGGTAACGGCGCCCGCCTGCCCCTTCCCCTCCCCCTGGCCCGGCCTCCATAAACGCGAAAAGCCCGGCGTCTCTTTCGAGACGCCGGGCCAATCACTTAGCCGAAGCTGAAGATCGACGAATTACTTCGTGATCTTGGCAACGACGCCCGAACCGACGGTGCGGCCGCCTTCGCGGATTGCGAAGCGGAGACCTTCGTCCATGGCGATCGGAGCGATCAGCTTGACCGAAAGCGACACGTTGTCGCCCGGCATGACCATCTCGGTGCCCTCGGGGAGGATCACTTCGCCGGTCACGTCGGTGGTGCGGAAGTAGAACTGCGGACGGTAGTTCGCGAAGAACGGCGTGTGACGGCCGCCTTCGTCCTTCGACAGAACGTAAACTTCAGCCGAGAACTCGGTGTGCGGGGTCACGGTGCCCGGCTTGGCGAGAACCTGGCCACGCTCAACGTCTTCACGCTTCAGGCCACGAACCAGCGCGCCGATGTTGTCGCCGGCTTCACCCTGGTCGAGCAGCTTGCGGAACATTTCGACGCCGGTGACGGTGGTCTTCTGCGTGTCGCGGATACCGACGACTTCGACTTCTTCACCGACCTTGACGATGCCGGTTTCGACGCGGCCGGTCACAACCGTACCACGACCCGAGATCGAGAACACGTCTTCGACGGGCATCAGGAACGACTTGTCGGTGGGACGCGGGGGCTGCGGGATGAAGTCGTCAACAGCCTTCATCAGAGCCAGGATCGATTCCTTGCCGATGTTGTCGTCACGGCCTTCGAGAGCGGCCAGAGCCGAACCCTTGACGACGGGGATGTTGTCGCCGTCGAAGTCGTACGACGAGAGCAGTTCGCGCACTTCGAGTTCGACGAGCTCGAGGAGCTCTTCGTCATCGACCTGGTCGACCTTGTTCATATACACGACCAGCTGCGGCACGCCGACCTGGCGCGCGAGCAGGATGTGTTCGCGGGTCTGCGGCATCGGGCCGTCAGCAGCGTTCACGACCAGGATAGCGCCGTCCATCTGGGCAGCACCGGTGATCATGTTCTTCACGTAGTCAGCGTGACCCGGGCAGTCGACGTGCGCGTAGTGACGGGCATCGGTCTCGTACTCGACGTGTGCGGTCGAGATGGTGATGCCACGCTCGCGCTCTTCCGGAGCCTTGTCGATGTTCGAGAAGTCAACGGCTTCGCCGCCGAATGCCTCGGCCATGACCTTGGTGATGGCAGCCGTAAGGGTGGTCTTGCCATGGTCAACGTGACCGATGGTGCCGATGTTGCAGTGCGGCTTGTTCCGCTCGAATTTTGCCTTCGCCATCTTTCAAACCTTCTTTCGCTTGATTTGTAATCTGCGGGATGTGAGGCAACGCCCGCCGAAACAGGCGCCGCCCCTAGAATGATCTTGCCGTTTAGGCAAGCTTCTCCTTGACCTCAGCCGCGACGTTCGCCGGGACTTCGTCATAGTGGGAGAAGAACATCGAGTAGTTTGCACGACCCTGGGTGAACGAGCGGAGCTGGTTCACGTAGCCGAACATGTTCGCCAGCGGAACCATGGCTTCGACGACCTGGGCATTGCCGCGGCTGTCGGTGCCCTGGATCTGGCCACGACGGCTGTTCATGTCGCCGATGACGTCGCCGAGGTATTCCTCGGGGGTGACGACTTCGACCTTCATGATCGGCTCGAGCAGCTTGATGCCGGACTTCTGCGCGACTTCACGCATGGCACCGCGACCGGCGATTTCGAAGGCCAGGGCCGACGAGTCGACGTCGTGGTAGGCACCGTCGTAGAGGACGATGTCGAAGTCGATGATCGGGAAGCCGACCAGCGAGCCCGAGGCAGCGGTTTCGCGCATGCCCTTTTCGATCGCGGGGATATATTCCTTCGGAATGTTACCGCCCTTGATCTCGTCCTTGAAGGTGATGCCCGCACCGCGCTCGCCCGGCGTGACCTTGATCTTCACGCGACCGAACTGACCGGTACCGCCCGACTGCTTCTTGTGGGTGTAGTCCACATCGACAGGCTTGGCGAGGTATTCGCGATAGGCGACCTGCGGAGCACCGACGTTGGCTTCGACCTTGAACTCGCGACGCATGCGGTCGACGATGATGTCCAGGTGAAGTTCGCCCATGCCCTTGATGATCGTCTGTCCCGATTCGTGATCGGTGGTGACGCGGAACGAGGGATCCTCGGCCGAGAGACGGTTGAGCGCGACGCCCATCTTCTCCTGGTCGGCCTTGGTCTTCGGTTCTACCGACAGTTCGATGACCGGCTCGGGGAATTCCATGCGTTCGAGAACGATCGGCGCCTTTTCGGAGCAGAGCGTGTCGCCCGTAGTGGTTTCCTTCATGCCGGCAAGTGCAACGATGTCGCCCGCGAAGGCTTCTTCGATGTCCTTACGGTCGTTGGCGTGCATTTCGAGAATGCGGCCGACCTTTTCCTTCTTGCCCTTCACCGAGTTCAGGTACGAGCCCTTCGAGAGCGTACCCGAGTAGATGCGGCAGAAGGTGAGCGAACCGACGAACGGATCGTTCATGACCTTGAACGCGAGAGCCGAGAACGGCGCGCTGTCTTCCGGCGGACGGCTGTCGGCCTCGTCGCTGTCGACCTTGACGCCCTGGACGTCTTCGATGTCGAGCGGCGAAGGCAGGTAGTCGACGACGGCGTCGAGCAGGGGCTGAACGCCCTTGTTCTTGAACGCCGAACCGCAGACGACCGGCACGAACGCATGACCCAGCGTACCCTTGCGGATCAGCTTCTTGAGCGTGTCGACGTCGGGCTCGTTGCCTTCGAGGTAGGCTTCCATCGCTTCGTCGTCCTGCTCGACGGCGAGTTCGATGAGCGCGGTACGGTACTCGGCGGCTTCGTCAGCGAGGTCGGCCGGGATTTCTTCGTAGAAGAATTCGGCGCCGAGCGATTCGTCCTTCCAGACGATCGCGCGGTTGTGAACCAGGTCGACCAGGCCCTTCAGGTCGGCTTCGAGGCCGATCGGAATGTAGAGCACGGCAGGCTTCGCACCGAGGCGGTCGATGATCGACTGCACGCAGTACTTGAAGTTCGCACCGGTACGGTCGAGCTTGTTGATGAAGCACATGCGCGGAACGCCGTACTTGTCAGCCTGGCGCCACACGGTTTCCGACTGCGGCTCAACGCCGGCAACGCCGTCGAAGCACGCGACCGCACCGTCGAGCACGCGCAGCGAGCGTTCGACTTCGATGGTGAAGTCGACGTGCCCGGGGGTGTCGATGATGTTGATGCGGTATTCCTGGCCCTCGGACGTCCAGAAGCAGGTGGTCGCAGCCGAGGTGATGGTGATGCCGCGTTCCTGCTCCTGCTCCATCCAGTCCATGGTAGCAGCGCCGTCGTGGACTTCGCCGATCTTGTAGGACTTGCCGGTGTAGTAGAGGATACGCTCGGTCGTGGTGGTCTTGCCGGCGTCGATGTGCGCCATAATACCGATGTTACGGTACATATTGAGCGGATGGCTGCGTGCCATGGTGATTTCCTTACCAGGAGTGTTTCGGAAGCGAGGCGGCCTTCAGATAAGACCTCGCCCCCTGAAATAAAAGTGTGACGCCCGGATGACTTCCCGCAAAGGGGGCCAGCCGGACGACACCACGCATTACCAGCGGTAGTGCGAGAAGGCGCGGTTCGCGTCCGCCATGCGGTGCGTGTCTTCGCGCTTCTTCACGGCATTGCCGCGGTTGTTGGCTGCGTCGAGCAGCTCACCCGACAGACGGGCTGCCATGGTGGTCTCGGGACGGTTGCGGGCGGCAGTGATCAGCCAGCGGATGGCAAGAGCCTGGGCGCGCTCCGGACGGACTTCGACCGGAACCTGGTAGGTCGCACCACCGACGCGGCGGCTGCGGACTTCGATCTGCGGCGCGACGTTGTTGAGAGCGTCGTGGAACAGCTGGACCGGGTTGGACTTGGCGCGGGTTTCCATGGTTTCCATGGCACCATAGACGATCGCTTCAGCGACCGACTTCTTGCCGTCGTACATGAGGTTGTTCATGAACTTCGACAGGATGAGATCCCCGAACTTGGGATCGGGCAGGATAATCCGCTTCTCGGGACGACGACGACGTGACATCGTTGATATTCCTTGTTCTTTCGGGCGGGAGCGTGAGCATCACCGGCCGGTAAATCTTCTACCGTGCGAGGCGCGAAGCCTCGCGGGCCGGCTTACTTCGGACGCTTGGCGCCGTACTTCGAGCGGCTCTGCTTGCGATCCTTGACGCCCTGGGTGTCGAGCACGCCGCGCAGGATGTGGTAGCGAACGCCGGGAAGGTCGCGGACGCGGCCGCCGCGGATGAGCACGACCGAGTGCTCCTGCAGGTTGTGGCCTTCACCCGGGATGTACGAGATGACTTCGCGGCTGTTGGTCAGGCGCACCTTGGCGACCTTGCGGAGAGCCGAGTTCGGCTTCTTCGGGGTCGTGGTGTAAACGCGGGTGCAAACGCCGCGCTTCTGCGGGTTCTGCTCCATCGCAGGAACCTTCGACTTGGCCTTCTGCGGCTCGCGACCCTTGCGGATCAGCTGGTTGATAGTGGGCATCTATACTCTTCTTTCAAATGGGAGTGCGATGGATCCGGGCCGGAGCCAGTTCCCGTTCGTAACAGGCGGCACCGGCGCGAACCCTTCGCACCCCGAGGGGCAGTCCGACAGGGAGCCCGGAGCATCTGAAAGGAGGAAAGAATTTCGAGAGATCACGCCGAACCGCCCGAGTACCCCGACCTGCCAACGCCCGACCGAAGCCGAAACGCCTGGCGGCCCGCACATCGCGACCGTCGAACGTGAGCCGAAAAACACTCCACCCGGCAGAATGCACCGGATTACTTTGCCATGCGCCTTTCCGGTAGCGCCCTCTTGTCCGACTCGGATCGAAGGCATCCATCTGGACCGATCCGCTACGAAGCAGCGGCAAAAGTCCCGGAAATGCTGACATGACAATGTTCAGCTCTATGTCGTTTCCCATGGGCAAGCCCAAAGGAGATGGGCGCCCTTAGGAGATTTAGCCGTTAGGGTCAAGCCGAAGCGAGGCCCTGCGGGTGCCGACGACCGGCACGAATGCAGGGCCGGCATTGCGCCGGCCCCGCCTCTCCTGCTTTTTGGCACGTCGGGCCGATTGGAGCATTTTCTGATCAGGTGGAACACCTGATGACTCGGAAAATGCGGTAACTCAGAAACTTAGAGCGGTTGGTCCGGTGCAGCCGGATCGGAAGCCGCTCTAGGTCAGGCGCCGGTTGCAAACCCGATGTTGAACCCGCTGTCGGCAAGCTGGTCCTTGACGTGCTTGAACCGCTCGTACTGGCTAATCGTGATCGGACCGGAATAGGTCTCGCTCTGGATCTTGCGCGGCGGATACTTGAGGTAGGTCTGCATCAACTTCTTCACTTCGTCGTTGATGGTAACCACCGCCCAGGTGTGTTCGGAGAAGCTGTTCATGAAGATATCGTAGCGTTCCTGCGGATCCTGCCAGAGATCGAACAGTTGCGGCACGGTTGCCACGTAGCTTTCCGGCCCCTTCCAGCCCTGGTTGCTGTCCACCGCAAGGCCGCCGGTATGCGCGCCGTTATCGCCGCGCAAATTGAAGCAGGCCTTGAACTGCTTGCTGCGGACGGCGCCGGGCGTGAGTTCGTTTTCGGTGAAGTAGAACCACACCTTCCGGTCGGACGGACCGGTTCCGAACAGTACCGGCGACATGTCGATGCTGTCGAAGATGATCGGTTCGCCTTCGCGGTCTTCGGTCGGCAGCGTGGCGCCGGCCAGCTTTGCAAACGTCGCCATGTAGTCCAGGCCGCCGACGATGTCCGAATTCTTGCTGCCCGGCTTGATGCCGGGGCCCCATGCCAGCGCCGGAACGCGGTTGCCGCCTTCGCGGACAGTACCCTTGGTGCCGCGATAGGGGGTGAAGCCGGCATCGGGATAGACGTCCTGCCAGGCGCCGTTGTCGGTGGTCCAGAACACGTAAGTGTTGTCGTCCAGGCCCAGTTCGCGAACCTTGTCGATGATGGCGCCGATGCGGGCATCGTTTTCGACCATCGAGTCGGCATACTTCGATTTGGCCATCGACTTGTGCTTGAAATCGGGATGCGGCATCGACGGCTGGTGCATCTTCATGAAATTGATGTGCATGAAGAAGGGTTCGTCGGTGTCCTTGACGGTGTCGAGGTAATCGATTGAGGCCTTTTCGACATATCCGTCGAAGTACGGAATGCCCACGACTCCCTTTTCCGGGGTGTCGACATACTGGCCGTTGATCTTGAAGTCCTCCTTGGCCTTTTCACCGGCATTGCCCGACAGGGAGCCCTTGGTGACCTTGGCGAACATCTGACGCAGGTCATCGTCCATTTCAGGGAACCACTCGGCATCCGCGTAAGTGTAGGCATTGAGGTGGTAGAGGCCGCAATACTTCATCACGTCGTACCCATGCGCGTTGGGCAGCGCGTAATCGTCTTCGCCAAGGTGCCACTTGCCGGTGAAAAAGGTCTTGTAACCGGCCGTCTTGAGCACCGAAGCAAGCGTCCATTCGGCAGCCGGAAGACCGCCGCCCTGCCCCTGGAAGGCGACCGTCGTCATACCGGAACGGTTGGGAATGCGGCCCGTCAGCACGGCTGCGCGGCCGGGCGTGCAGCTAGGCTGCGCGTAGAACGACAGGAATTGCAGCCCCTCTGCCGCAAGACGATCGATATTGGGCGTGGGCGCGCCCCGGTTCTCACCGCCGCCATAGCATCCGGCATCGCCATAACCGAAGTCATCGGACAGGATGAGAATGATGTTGGGCTTTTTCGCAGGCATCGAGCTTCTCCAGCAGGGGAAATCCTGGTGGAATGTGATGCAGCCCCGATAGCGAATAAACCGGGACTAACCCCGAGACCGCGAACGGCCAACCCTAGGGTCAAAAGCTTATGAGGGCGTAACCCAGTCAATGGCCTCAACGAGGCGTTCAAATGGTGCGAATGGCCTCTGGAAACACAACGTGGACCGGGCGCCTCGATGGAGGCGCCCGGTCCACGCGAAGATCGTCGGTCTGCGCTCTTGGGGCGAGGCGCGTCAGAACCGCAGGCGGAACGAGGCGCCCAGCTTGAGGCGGTCGAACTCCTGCGATGCGTCGTCGCTGTTGCGCTTGCCGAAGGTGGCATAGCCCGCCACCGACATGTTGCGCGAGACGATGTATTCCACTTCGCCCTGGAGGGTCGGGGTCTGCTCCTTGACGCCGGTTCCGACATAGCGCGTGGCCCGGTAGCCCGCCGCCACGGTGGCGAAGAGGTTGTGCCGGATTTCCTGCTGCACGGACAGCTTGAGCGTCGTGTCGGTACGCCCTTGCGCGCCGCTGCGGAAAGTCGCGACATCGCCGTTGAAGGCGTCGAGCATGATCGCTGTGCGCTGTTTCGGCCGGTAGGTCAGGCTGCCCGAGACGGACAGGCCGGTGCGGCCGGGCACGGTCTTCTCATCCGGGCTGAAGCGGAAGACACCGGCCGAGAGGTTGCCCTGGAGCACCCCGCCCGGCTCGAACTCCACACCGACGCGGCCACCCCAGGTGGTGGTGTTCCGCTTTTCCCCGGTGGGCGTGTACTCCAGGCGGAAGTCGCGCCGCGCGATGAAGGCGCTGGCAGTGACGAACGTGATCCCGGTGACGCGCCAGCCCACCGTCGCCACCCCGTTCATGCCGTTGAAGTCTCGGTTGTCGTCCGCGCGGGAGACGGCGTCGAACTTGGTGAAGTTGCCCTGGAGGTCAAACAGCAGGCGCCGCGTCATGTGGCGGAAGCGCAAGTCGGTACCGATGCTGTCGATCTCGCGCGGGCCGGAATTGGGATCCTGCCGTGATTCCGGGCTGCCGCGTTCCTCGACCGTGCGGTTCCAGAAGGCACGGCCGACGAACGAGGTCGTCACCGCCGGAGACCAGCGCAAGGTGCCGTCGAGCGACCACGCCTCGGTGTTCTCGGTCTTGAGGTTGGCGAAGCGGCGCATCGTGGCCGAGGCATGGGCCTGGCCCGTGAACGTGCCGGGGCCGGTATCGACCTGAAGCTCCGGTGTCAGTTCCAGGTGGATGTCGTCGCGCGCGTTGCTGGGGGTGGCGTAGACGTTGGTGTCGTACTCCACCCGCGCCTCGCCGCCGAGACTGACGTTGAGCGAACCGAGGCGCATCGGCAGTTGCCGATACTCCCTGTCGTTGGGATAGACCGCCGAAGCGGTCGAGCCGATATCGCGCGCCTGGGCCCAGGCCTGCTGCGGTGTCACGAGCAGGAACGGAAGTGGCGCTGCGAGTGCGATTGCCCCCCGCACGGCCTCAGAACCACCGCTCGTAGACGCGGATGCGGTCGCCCGGCATGATCACCGCGAACTCGTCGGCGCTGGCGGTCACGTCCTTGCCGTCGACCACGCGGGTCACCGCCACCTTGCCGGTCTTGGCGCGATAGGTGTAGCCGCCCGCCGCCGAGATCGCCGCGAGCACGGTCATGCCCTGGCGGTATTCGAACTGGCCGGGCTTGTTGACTTCGCCCACGACGTAGAAGGGCCGCAGCTCCACCGGGCCGACGTTGACCACCGGATCGCCGGTCATGATCCCCTGGCGCAGCAGCGAGGCGGCGATGCCCTGCTCTATCTCGCGATAGGTGAGGCCGGCGACGGTGACCTGCTTGATATAGGGCAGCGAGATCGCGCCGCTGTCCTCGACGATGTAATCGCCGTTGGCGCTTTGCAGGTCCTGCACCACGATGTGGAGCTTGTCGCCCGCGCCCACCCGGTAGTTTCCTGCCGGAGCGGACGCGAGCGTGGGCAACGATGCCGTGGGCGACGAACAGGCGCCGAGCATCGAAGTCGAAATGAGCGACAGTGCCAGCGGCACCGCCATGAGCGGCCGGAGCAGGCTTGCAGGACCGTGAATCATTGGGTTTGCCCTCCCTCAAGAATGAACCCGCCCGGCGTTCGCGATCCCTTCGAAAGGGGCGCGATCCTCAGCGGAACCGTGGATTGCAGGTTGACCGAAAGACCGGCGGAATGCCTTGGTTATTAAGGGTTATCAGGTGAATACTCGGGCGAGAGAGGCTAATCCTCGTGGAAAACAGGCCTCACCCTACGAACGCATGCCGGCGAGTTCGTCGTAGGTCGCCGTCACCTGACGGATATGGTTCTCGCGCGAGAAGCGGCGGCGGGCCGCTTCCTTCGCGCGGGTGCGCATCTCTTCGATTCGTTCGGGATCGGCCAGCAGGTCTGCCGCCGCGCGCGCCATCGCCAGAGGATCGTCGAGCGGGCAGAGCACGCCGCAGCCGCCCTCCAGCGCTTCCGGATTGCCGCCCGAATCGGTGGCGATTACCGGGGTGCCCACCAGCATGGCTTCCACCAGCGTGCGGCCGAGCGGCTCGCGCGCGGCGGGAACCAGCAGGAGATCGCAGCCCGCCAGCCATTCGTGGCCGGGGCTGCGGTAGCCCATCATGTGCACGCGGGCGTTTCCGGAGACCCGCGCGATCCGCTGCGGAAGCGCGTCGCCCACTTCGGTATTGCGGGGATCGCCGAACATCAGGCCTACCACCGGCTTGTCGAGCAAGGCGCCCAGCCGCTCTACCGCATCGACGAATTCGAGCGGACGCTTGCGCTGCACGAAATTGCCGAACCAGCCGCAGATCACCGCATCTTCGGCGCAGCCGAGTTCCTCGACCAGGGTGCGCCGCATCTTGGCCCAGTCGGCGGTGACGGTGGTGTCGAAAGGGCTGTAGACCACTTGTGCCGCCCGGGCCGCCTTGCCGGAGCCCTGCGGCAACGAAAAGCGCGAGACGGTGAAGATCCGGCTCGCCAGCAGCGGCGCCACGAAGCGCAGGCCCCGCGCATCGGGATCGCCGCGATGGTGCCAGACCAGCCGCGCGCGCGCCAGCCGCGCCGCCAGCGCCCAGCTGGCATGACTGCGCCCGTCGTTGCTGTGCACCACGTCGATCGCGTTTTCGCGCAGGAAGCGGGCGCGGCGCGGAACGCCGGCAAGCGTGCGCAGCACCTTGCCGATGCCGAAGCGCGCACCCGGTACGAAGGAACGGCTCGGCCTTGCGGGATCGCCGCCTTGCGCAAAGGCGGAGAAGAACTCGGCTATGGTACCCTCCGGCACCTCGGGAACCACCAGCAGCCGATAACGTGCCGGATCGAGCCCCTCCATCAGCCCGCGCGCGGACACATGGCTGCCGCCCAGTTCATCCCCGGCGAAGGGAAAACAGATGCGCAAGGCACGCGTGGAGGTAACGGCATCGCTGCCGCTCCGCTCGAAACCGGGCGCCAGCGGCGCAGCGATACTGTTCAAAGACCGAACCCCTTCTCGCGGTAGGTGAGGAACTCCTCGATGTTCTCGATCCCGTTGCCGTTCCGGTCGGCCCAGGCGTCGTTGCGGGTGGGATCGAGGCCGTTGGCCCGCTCCCAGGCATCGTCCATGCCGTCCTTGTCGTCGTCGACATAAGGCGTGCCGCTGGCCGGAACCGGAAGCGCGGGCACCGGCTCGCCGATGCGGCCCTTGCGGTTCTTCACGTCCGCCACCGCCGCCTTGTCGATCGAGTCGCGAGGGAAGGCGCCGGCGCGGGCGAGCACCGCGTCATAGGCGGCAGAAGCGCTCATCGGCTGCACCGTCAGCGGGCACGGCGCCTGCTGGATCTGGGCGGGCACCACTTCCGGGCTGACGTGCTTGAAGTTGCCGTCGAAGGCATTGTCCCAGAGATAGATCGAGGCGGTCCCCGTCGACCCCTGCGTCTCTCGGGCTATGCCGCGGCTCTGGGCGGTGGTGTTGGTCCCGGCGATGAAGCTGTTGCCGACGATCGAGACCGGGCTGCCGCCGTAACTTTCCCAGACTTCAGCGAATTCCGAGGCGGCGTTGTAGAGCACGTTGTTGATCACTTCCACGCAGGAGCCCTTGGGGAAGTTGATGTCCGGGTTGCGATCGCCGTTGTGGGCACAGAGGTTGCCGATGAAGCTGAGCTTCTGCTTGTCGACCGGATCGCTGGCCAGCAGCGCGCACTTGTCGTGCTTGGGAATGCCCCAGGCGAAGATCGAATTGCTGATCGTGATCTCGTCGTTGTCGTCATAGCCGTTGATCAGCTCGTCGCGCGCCCAGGAGGCGCTGACATGGTCGATCACCACGCGGCTGCTCTTTTCGATGGTGATGCTGTCTTCGGCCTCGCGGTTGCCGCCGATGCGGTCGTTGCGCACACGAATGCCGCGCACCACCACGTCATGGGTGTTCTTGATGACCAGCGGCGTCAGGCCGTTCCTGCCGCCGCCATGGGCCAGGGTGATGCCGCCGCCCGGCGCGGTCTGGCCGGCGATGGTGAGGTAGGGTGTCATGATCCAGGGCGGCCGCTGGGTGAAGCGGATCACGCCGCTGACCCGGAACACGCAGACGCGTGGACCGCTGGCAGTCACGCAGGCGCGATACGAACCGGTGCCGGAATCGGCCAGGGTGGTGACGTAGATGATCCGGCCGCCGCGCCCGCCCACGCTGGTGGCGCCATAGCCCACGGCGGCGGGAAAGGACTTCTTGCCGGCGGGCACTTTCACAACCGGAGCCGCGGCCATCACTGTCTCGCTGACGGTGCCGGCAAGGCCCAGCATGATCGCCGCGATGGACAGGCCCACGGCCATGAGCACCAGGATCGTCCGGAACGTGAACTTCTTGGAAGACCTTGCCGCAGTCATGCCGTTTCTCCCGCCGGGGTCCAGCTCACCGTTCTATCAGGGACTTGCGGAGCGACCGTGCGAAAATGGCGATCACCCGCGTGCCCGCGCAGAGCCATGCAGGACCGAAGCCTGACCCTCCACCCGCGCGTGCACAAGTTACCAATTGGACTTAGCCGGGCGCCCTCCCTCCCCCTTTCGCGCTAACATCTATGCGCCCGGCGCTCGTCCGGACTGGCCTTTGCCTTGAGCCCATGCCCTGCCCATGATCCGGCCATGGCCGCTATCCTAACCCAGCCTCCCGAAGAGGGGACGCCAAGACCGGACATCCTGCGGGGTCCGTTCAGGATGCCGGGCACCTATCGGCCCGCTCGCGCGCCCGAATCGCCCTACGATAGAGCCATCGGCTTCCTGCTGCCGGCCGCCGCCTTCTTCCTGAGCTGGTGGCAGGTCGGGCGCATTCCCGCCTTCAACCTGACGATGTCGGACATCATCCTGATCGTCTGCATCCTGCTCATGCTCGTCTCGCGCGGGCTGAACGCCCGGATGATGGGGCGCATGTCGGTACTCTGGGTGTGCGGACTGGTCATGCTGCTGGGCGGGATGCTGGTGGGTTCGACCATGCACGGAGACTTCGCCCGCTGGCCGGTGGTCGCCGGGCAGTATGCCTTCGCGCTGCTGCTGATCCCGATGGTCCTGGCCAACTGTTCGCTGGCCACGCTGCGCAAGGCGGCGAACGCCTACGTCTGGGGCGTGGCGGTATCGCAGGCGGTGGGCATCGCGCTGGTCAACCTGTTCAGCCGCGACATGATCAACCAGTACGTCAACAAGTACGTGGTCACCGGGAACGGCCGCCTCGGCGCCTTCACCGGAGAGCCCAATTCCAACGGCGCGGTCTGCGTCTTTGCGCTGATCTTCCTGCTCCATGCGGTGATCGAGAAGCGCCTGCGCCCGGTCACGGCCGTGCCGCTGGCGCTCGTGATCGTCGCCGGAATGGTCTATTCCGCCAGCTTCACCGCCTTCTCCTGCACGATCCTAGCGATCGGCTTCGTGCTGGCGCTCTCCCGCATCCGCACGGTGATCACCATCGCCCTGCCGGTGGTCCTGGTGGTCGCCGCCTATGTCGGCCTGGGCGGCCCGGTGCCGGCGGTGTTCGAGCAGCGGGTGGGCGAAGCGGTGGTCTCGGGCGATCCGACCAAGGCCGGCACGTTCGTCGGTCGCTCCGTGCTGATCCAGGAGGCCTGGCAGATGTCCAGCGACAACCTGCTGATCGGGCTGGGCAGCGACGGCTATCGCAAGGCCAGCGTCTACGGCATGCCGGTGCACCAGCTCTACCTGCTGGTGCTGAACGAAGGCGGCATCGTCTCGTTCCTGGGGCTGAGCCTGATGTTCGCCGCGATGTTCGTCCATGGCGCCTTCATCGCCGCGCGAAGTCGCACCGACGGGGTTTCGGCCCTCGCCATCCTTGGCGTGTTCTTCCTCTACGCAATGTCGCTGCCGCACATGTTCGCGCGGATGTGGAACGGGCCGGTGATGCTGATGTTCGCGCTCGCCACGGCCGGCGCCGCCGCCTCCTTCATTTCCGCACGGCGCCCTTCATGGAACGGGCGCGATCTGACCCCAGAAACAGAACGGACCTCGGAAGCAGGATGACCTCAACCGAAAGCGCCGGCGAGGCCACGGCCAGCAAGGTCCTGGCTCGCCGCCACACATCCCTTGCCGAACGCCTGCGCCCGCGCGGGGGCGGGATCGAGATGCTCAAGCCGCACCTCGCCAGCATCGGCCACTTGCTGTCCGGCAATTTCGGCGGGGTGATGATCATGATGGCGAGCCTCGCCATCGCCACCCGTTCGCTGGGACAGGAACAGTTCGGCATCTTCGCCGTGATCCTCTCGATCGGCCGCGTGTGCGAAAGGCTGATTCGCTTCGAATCGTGGCAGCCGCTGGTGCGCTTCGTCGCGGCGGAGGAGGAGAAGGGAGACATGGGCCGCATCTCCTCGCTCTACGCCTACGGACTGTTGCTCGACGTCGGCAGCGCGCTGATTGCAGCCGTGATGTCGGTGGTGGTGGGCTGGCTGGCGGGCGACCTGATCGGCCTGGGCCGGGGCAATATCGATCTCGTGGCGATCTACGCCTGCGCCATCGCCTGCAACCCGCGCGGCATGTCCAGTGCGGCGCTGCGCCTTTCGGGCAGGTTCCGCACGCTCGCCTATGTCCAGCTGGCCTCGTTCGTGGCCCGCTTCTTCCTGGCGGTGCTGCTCTACATACTCGACGCCGACCTGGTGTGGTTCGTGCTGGTCTGGACGGTGAGCCAGATCTTCGACTCGGCGCTGTTCAACCTGCTGGGCTTCCGCGCCCTGTCCGACACCGGCGTGCCCAGCCCGCTCAAGGCCGACCGCCGCAACCTGCCCGCGCGGTTCCCCGGCTTCATGCGGTTCGCCATATCGACCAACCTGTCCTCCACCCTGCGCACGATGACGCACGAGATGGACACGCTGCTGGTCAGCACTTTCGCCGGGCCGGGCGCGGCGGGGCTCTACTACCTGTCCCGCCGCATCGCACGCGTGGCGCAGACCGCAGGGGACATGATCCAGACGGTGATCTACCCCGACCTCGCCCGCCTGTGGAGCAAGGTCGGGCCGGGCAAGATGGGCCAGCTCGTCTCGATGCTGCAACTCTCGCTGGCGGCGATCGCGCTGGGCGCGCTGGGTGCCTGCTGGCTGATCGGCAGGCCCGCGATCGAGCTGGTGTTCGGACCGGGCTTTTCCGACAGCTACGAACTGCTGCTGATCCAGCTGGTGGCCGTGCTGCTGACCCTCCACACGACACCGGCCCGCGCCGCCTTGCTGGCGATGAACCGGCCGACTTTCGTGCTGATCACCAGCTTCGTCTCCGCCGCCGCCTTTTTCGCCGCCGCCTTCGTGCTCATCCCCCGGTTCGGTGCCCTCGGCGCCAACTATGCGCATATCGCCTTCGGCGTGGCCAACCTGATCCTGCTCGACACCGCCTTCTGGCGCGGCCTGCGCAAGGCCGAGCGGGAAGACCGGGCGAACGCGGCAACCGTTCCCTCCCACGAGGCCGAGCCATGACCGCACAGGCGCCCGCCACCGAGTTCGACCGCCCCGCCACCGCGTTCGACCGGAAGGTCAACCCCGCCCGGCCGCTGCGGGTCAGCTCGATCATCACCAGTCTGACCTCCGGCGGGGCCGAGATCCTGGTGACCAACCTCAACGCCGCGTTCGCGGCACGGGGCGCGCGCGGCACCATCGTCGTCTTCTGCGATGCACCCACCCTGGGCAATTCGGCGGAAATGGAAGCCGAACTCGCCGCCCAGATCGCCGAGAGCGGCTGTGCCTTCGAATCGTTGCGGCTGGGCGCACGGCGGCGCCTGGTGCCGGGTGTCGTGGCGCTGCGCCGCCACCTTGCCGCCTTCCGGCCGGACGTGGTCCATGTCCATTCCGTGCGCGCGGTGGCCATGCTGGCGTTCTCGGGCTTTTCCGGGCCGATCGTCTTCACCTACCACAACAGCCGCCTGAGCTTCCCGCCGGGGCTGTTCGCCGCGATCGACCGGGCGGTTCACCATTACGTCGCCATCAGCAACGACACCGCGAGCATGTACCGGCGCCTGTCGAAGCGGCCGTTCACGCTGATCCAGAACGCCCCGTCCAGCCGCTACAAGGCCCGCGGCCCGCGACTCGCTTCCCGCAAGCCGTGCAACGTGCTGAGCGTGGGCGCGATCTCCGCCCAGAAGAACTATTCGCTGCTGATCGAGACCGCCCGCGCCCTGCGTGATCATGCCACCGACGCGGTGCCGCCGCCGATACTGCGCGTGGCGGGTGGCGGCGATGGGCTGGAGGACCTGCGCGCCCAGGTCCGCGCGCTGGGGCTGGAGCAGGTCGTCGAGTTCCTGGGCGAACGGCGCGACGTGCCCGATCTGCTCGCCCGCAGCGACCTCTATCTCAATACCTCCCATTACGAGGGTTTTTCCGTCGCCATCCTCGAGGCCATGGCCATGGGCCTGCCCGTGGTGGCGACCGACGTGGCGGGCAACCGGGGCCTGGTGCGGCCGGACCAGAACGGGCTGCTCTGCCAGCCGGAACGGCCCCAGGCGCTGGCGACGGCTATCCTTCGGCTGTCTCAGGACAATTCGCTATATCGGCAGTTTTCCGAAGGTGCGCTGGCCACCAGCCGGGAATACACGATCGAGAATGCCGCCGCGCGGCACCTCGAACTCTACACCTCCCTGCTGCGCAGCCGCGTCCCCCGAAAGGACTAGTCTCTATTAGGCCGCGGCCGTCCCGGATGCCCTTTTTGCGGGTTTCCGCTTTGACCGCATAGTCCACGCTGAAGACCGTACCGTTTGGGCGGTTACGCACCAGGCCCGTCCCGAGGGGGGGCGGCAGGGATCAAAGGCCGCTCCACTCCTTTTTCAGGACGGGCGGCGAACTTCACCTCTCTGGAGGGGCACACATGTCAACTGCAATCGCGCCTAGCCCGATCGGCGGCGCGCCGACGCATTATCGCGGACCGGCGCTGTCTCGGGATGAATCATCCTCATCCGACCAGCAGGTCGGGCCGCGCGACCTGCTTCGCGTCATATCCCGCCACCGCGTCATGATGGCGCTGATCGTCGGCGGCATCACGCTGGCGGTACTGGTGCAGCAGTTGCTTTCTCCCACGCTCTACCGGGCCTCTTCCACGGTCCAGGTCGAACTGATCGACGAAGTCGGCACCAACCAGGCCGACGTCAATTCCCGCAATGCCGAGCGCGTCGCCAACGCCGTGCGCCTGCATCGCTCTCGCTCCGCCGCCGAGCAGGTGGTGAACGACCTGCACCTCACCAAGGACAACGACTTCCTCAGGGAACTGGGCAAGATCCCCGAGGACAAGCGCGTGCTCCAGCAGGTGGCGACCAGCAAGGTGCTGTCGATGGTCTCGATCAATTCCGAGGCCGGATCGGACCTCGTGGAGATCGGAGTGACCGCCGGTTCGCCGGTTCTGGCGGCGGCGATCGCCAACCAGATCCCCGTCTCGGTCCGCTCGCTGCGCACGATGAAGACCAACGAACGCCGCTCGGAACTGCTGGCCTCGCTTGAGCAGGAACAGCAGTCCCGCGCCATCGAGGCCGAGGAAACCGCCCAGCGCGTCGCCGACTTCCGCGCCCAGCACCAGATGCTGACGGGTGCGGGCGGCGCCGAGGATCTCGCCCAGCTCAACCGCATCGCCGTGCAGAGCGCCTCGGCCGTCGCCGCGCGCGATGCGGCCATGGCCCGCAGCGCCGGCATTGCCCGCGCCAGCCGGATGCAGAGCACCGCGCTCGCCAGTTCCGGCGTGCTCGACCAGCTGGAACGGACGCGCGGCGAACTCATCGCCGAAACCTCCAAGCTTTCCACCAGCCTCGGGCCCAACCATCCCGACGTGAAGCGCCTCGCTTCCCAGCTCACCACCGTCAACGAGGGCATCGTCAGGGAACAGGCCCGCGTTCAGGGCGCGGCACAGGCGGACGCCTCGGCGAAGGCCGCGCAGATGAGCGAACTCGCGCGCAGCCAGGCTGCCGGAGACAGCGCACAGGCCAGCCGCCTCGAAGGCATCGTCGCCGGCCTCAGCTCCACCGCCTACCGCAACACCGCCAACTCCGTGCAGCTCGAAAAGCTGGTGCGCGAATCGACCCTGGCGGACGATGCCTACAAGGCGATCGCGGGCCGCGTGGAGCAGGTGCGCGCGCAGATGCAGATGGAAGGCGTGTCCTCCTCGGTCGTCTCTCCCGCTGTTCCGGACTACGACCCGGTCGCGCCGGCGCCGGTCAAGATGGCGATCACCGCGCTGCTGGGATCGAGCGTGCTGGCCTTCCTGATCGCCTTCGCCCGCGACTTCCTGGACGACCGCCTGCGCACCACCGCACAGATCCGCCGCCTCTTCGGGCTGCCAACGCTGGGCATGCTGCCCCTGCTGAACAACAGCCTGTCGGAAGATCCCAAGGACAGCCCGGTCATCAAGGAGCCGCAGTCGCTCTTCGCCGAAGTCGCCCGCTCCACTTATACCGAAGTGCGGGCGCTGGATCGCAGAGGCGGCAATTCGCAGGTGGTGCTGGTCACCTCGCCGCTGCCCGGCGACGGCAAGTCCACCGTCTCGCTGACCCTGGCCGCCGCCGGCATCGCCATGGGCGACCGCACGGTGATCCTCGACCTCGACTTGCGCAAGCGCGGCGCGCTCCAGCAGCTCCAGAACGAGATGCAGATGCCCGACCTCGTAGACATCGTCTGCGGCCGGGCCGATCTCGACAGCTTGGTAGGCCCGCGTTCCGCACACCCCTACGACGGTTCGCGGCTGACCTCCCCGGACGGCTCGCAAGTCATCGAACAGCCTGACGGCGCCAGCCAGATCGTGCTGCTCAGTGCCCGCGAGCCGGTGGCGGAACCCGCGCTGCTGCTGTCCTCCAACCGACTCAAGACCCTGCTCGAACAGCTCAAGGCGCGCTTCGAACTGGTCATCATCAATGCCCCCGCCGCCCTGGCGGTGCGCGACGCGCGCGCCATGTGCCACTTCGCGGACCAGACCGTGCTGGTCGCCCGCTGGGGCCACACCACCGGAGACCAGATGCGCGCCGCGCTGGAGATGCTGGACGACAGCGTCAGCGGCGTGATCTTCGACCAGGTGGACTACGCCGAACATGCCCGCCGCCGCTATGGCGACTCGGTGCAGTTCTATGCGGACTCCGCCAGCTACTACTCTTCGCCGGTCCCCACTCGCGACGAGTGGGCGGCCAAGGTCCGTCGCTTCTTCCGGGGCCATTCCTGGCGCCCCGCGGAAGCGTGAGCAGGAGCGCGCGAGTGGCCTTCGCTTCCCTTCGATTGCTCGCTGCGTTGCTTCTGCTCACCCTTCTGCCGCTGCTCCTGCTGCTGGGGCTCGGCACGATGATCTCGATGGGCCGCCCGGTGCTGTTCCGACAGCGCCGGGCGGGCCGCGAGGGGCGGGACTTCACCTTGCTCAAGCTCCGCTCCATGCGCGAGGCCACCGGTCCGGACGGCAAACCGCTGCCCGACGAAGCGCGCGTCACCGCCTTCGGCCGCTTCCTGCGCCGCAGCCGGCTGGACGAACTTCCGGGCCTGTGGAACGTGGTTGCCGGAGACATGACTTTCGTCGGCCCGCGCCCGCTGCTGCCCGAGACCATCGCCGATCTCGGGCCTCGCGGCGTGGCGCGGGGTCGGGTGCGGCCGGGGCTCACTGGCTGGTCGCAAGTCAACGGCAATACCCTGCTCTCGCTGGACGAGAAGATCGCGCTGGACCTGTGGTACGTGGACAATGCCTCGCCGCTGCTGGACATGCGGATCGTCATGCTGACGCTCTGGGTCATGGTGGGCGGCGAGCGGCGTTCGCGAGAGGTCGTGCTGGCGGATTAAAGGGCGAGTTTCGATCGACAGCGCACGTCATCCCAGCGAAAGCTGGACCGCTGTCGGCCTAGTTCCACGCTTCGCGCTGGGCCGCATCAGAGCCCTGACGAAACCTCACAACATGGCCACAGCGATCCCAGCTTTCGCTGGGATGACGGGGTCGTGGATGCCTCAGCCCAGTTCGAGTTCGTCCAGAGACCCCACAACATGATGCGCCGCATGCTCCGGCGTCGGCGCGGTGCAAGGGTGGATGCGGCTTTCGCGCAGGATCTGGACGGTCGTCCAGCCGCGCGCGCGCGGGGTGAGGAAGTCCTTCGCCGCATTGTCTGCGATATAGATGTGCTCCGCCCCCGGTCGGCCGGACCATTGCTCTACCATTTCGTATGCCATGGCATGGGGCTTGCCGCAGCCTTCGGGCAGGAGGCCGGTGAGGATCACCTTGCCGATCCGCTCGTAAAGCCCCAGCGCCGCCACCTTGTTGCCCTGGGTCTGCGCCGGGCCGTCGGTGATGATCGCGCTGGCCCGCGCGCCCAGCCGGTCGAGCAGGCGCCGGGCGTCTTCGGCCAGCGCGATCTCGGGCGCATGGCCCCGGTAGAGTGCCACCAGCGGCGCGACCTCGATCGTGGCCAGCCCCATGGCGGCAAGGGCTGCGTCGAACACGGTGCCCCGGTGGCCTTCGTCCAGCAGACGCGCGCAATGGTCGGCATAGCCGGAGACGCCGTGGCTCTCCTTCAGGTGCCGCCCCACCGCCGCAAAGCCGCTCAGCGCGAAATCGCGTTCCAGATAGAGCGTGTCGTCCAGGTCGAGAACAAGGACCTGATTCGCGATCTCAACCACGGAACACGGCGCTGTCGTAGCGCACCATGGTCACGCCCTCGCGCCAGTGCTCGCTCGCGCATTCGGTGAGCCCCGCCACCCGCGCCAGCAGGCTCTCGGCGAAGCGGCCACCAGCATGGTCGGCCAGCGGATAACCGCCACCGAAGCGGGCATTGATCTCGAAGACGCGCGGGCCGGACACGGGATCGTCGATGAGCTGGAAGCACAGCACGCCCTCGGCGCCCTTCAGCGCGGCGGCGATCTGGCCGGCGATGGCGATCATCCGCGCGTCGCGCACGGTGCGCCCCTTCTCCACTTCGCCCGCTCGGGTCGAAATGCGCAAGTGCGGAATGGCGGAGCGCATCCGTCCGCGCGCGTCGAGGTACATGTTGATCGTATATTCCGGCCCGCGCAGCAGTTCCTGCACCAGCATCGGCTCGGGATAGTCGTCGCGGATGTCGGCAGCCGATTCCAACACGCCGATGCCCCGGCTGGCGCTGCCGCCCACCGGCTTGGCGAAGAGCGGAAAAGCCCAGCCGGAGGGGTCTGCGCGCACGTCCTCGATCCGGGCGGTGCGCGGCACCGGCACGCCGGCCTCGGCCAGGACGGCGATGGTGCGCTCCTTGTCGCGCACCACGTCGATCGTCTCGGGGGCGCTGACGTGGACCATCGTGCCCACTTGCGCGAACCGTTCCCGCGCGCGGGACAGCACGTCCAGTTCGGTGTCGATCGTCGGCACCAGCAGGTCGATCTTCGCGCGCGCGCAATGGTCCAGCAGGCGCTCGACGTAGTCCGGCGCGGTGCAGCGCGGCACCTGGAAGGCCGCTTCGGCTTCCAGACAGGCGGCACTGAGTTCCGGTTCGAGGTCGCAGGCGTGGATTTCCGCGCGCAGGCCCAGCTTCTCCGCCGCGCGGCGGAAGCAGCGAGTCAGCTCGACCCGGCGCCCGGCCGATGTGAAAAGTATCCGTACCACCCTGTTACCCCCCGATTATCCCTCAGCCCCGGCGACTCTTCCCGCATCGGAACTTGCGCCATGATGCCGCCCCTCGGGCACTTGCGCTAATACCAGGTCCAACACCCGGTCCCATTCCCGGAGTATCCGCGCGGGCTGGGATCGTGCCATCGCCTCGGCCGCCGCCGCGCCCATGCGGCTGCGGGTGAAGGGGTCCGCGATCAGCCCGGCGATAGCCTCGCCCAATACGCCCGGACTCTCGCCCGGCACGAGGATCCCGCTACGGCCCTGTTCCACCATGTCGGCCGGGCCGAAATCGCAGTCGGCGGCGATCACCGGCAGACCGGCGGCCATCGCCTCGCCCAGCACGTTCGGAAACCCTTCATAACGCGACGAAAGCACGAAGATGCCCGCCTCGGCCACCCAGGCGCGCGGCCGGGGGCTGAGCCCGCGCAGCACCACCCGCCCTTCCAGCCCGAGATCACGGATCTGGCCTTCCAGCGCGGCGCGCTCCGGCCCGTCGCCCCAGATGTCCAGCCGCCAGTCGGACCAGCGCGGCGCCACGCGGGCAAAGGCGGCGATCAGCAGGTCGAAGCCCTTCTGATGGGTAAGCCGCCCGACGGCGCAGACCCGCTTCACCTCGCCCGCCGCACGCGCGACATCCGGCGCGGGGACGGGATTGGCGATCGTCACCAGCTTGCCCCGCACGGCGGCGGGAAAGCAGCGCCGCACCGCCTCGGTCTGGCAGACGATGGCGTCGGCCCGCCGGTAGAGCAGGCGCAGCAGCAGGTTCCACAAGGGGTGCGTGCCCTGACGCTCGGGATTGTTGCGCTCGGCGCAGACGAGGCGCGTGGGCGTGCCCAGCGTGGCGAGCGCGGCGATAAGGTTGTTCTTGGTGAGGAACGACACGATCACCTGCGGCCGCTCTTTCGGGCTTCCTCGCCCCCCCCTCCTGCCCAGCAGCACCCGGCGCAGCGCCACGACACGGCCCGCCATACCCGCAAAGCCGCTGCTCCCGCCCAGCCGGTGAAGCACGACCTGCTCCGGCAGGCGATGGAAGATCGGGTCTTCGGGGCGATCGAAGGTGATCACGTCCACCTTATGCCCCGCCCCGCACCAGTGGTGCGCGAGTTGCGCGATCACCTGTTCCGCGCCCCCGGCGCCAAGGCCGGAAGTGAGGATCGCGATGCGCATCGGTCTGGTGGAAAGTGCCAAAGGCGGCCTGCCCTCGTGAAAACCTCAGGATGCACGCAATCTAGCCAAGCGACGGCGCGGCAGGCAGGCGGTCATGCGGTCTAACTCTTTATGGAAGAGATGCTTGTCGGGTTATGGAAGCGGCACCCGACAGGCTCGGGCCGAGCGGCGAATCCGCCCGTTCCCCGGCCTACGCGTCATCCTGAGTGGGTACGCCCTAATCGCGCTCACGCTCCCCCACCCCATCCTCCACACTCCGCCCGAGGGGGCAGGCGCGCCGGGGTGAATTGCGCCTGCCGGAACCGAGGGCAACAGGGAAGTCGGATGATGGATCGGGATAAGCCGCAAGCAAGGTCGGGCCACGCTCAGGCCGCATCCCGGAGCCGGGAAGCCGCGCCGTCGGGCGCCGCGCCCGATGGCGAGATCGGCAACGACGCACCCGCATTCGCTTTATCGCCCGGCCTCAGCGACGGTCCCGGCGGCGTCGGCCAACGCGCGACGCCCAGCCTGGCGGTGCTGGCCGCCTCCGGCCTGCTGGGCGTGCTCTACCTGGGGCTGGTGGGACGCCTGCTGGCCTTCCCGATCGGGCGCGACGAGAACCTCTTCATCGCCGTCTCGCGCCTCTGGGGCACCGGCGACATCTATCGCGACTTCGGCTACAACCACCTGCCCTACCTGCCCTATACCCTGGGCGGCCTCTACTGGCTGACGAGCACGGGGCACTTCCTGCTGCTGGGCCGGCTGCTGATCGCGGCGGCCTGGGCCCTGTCGATCGCGGCGCTCTGGCTGATCGCGCGGCGGCAACGCGTGGGCTTTCCCGCCTTCTTCGCCGCCGCCGTGCTGATGATGGGCAACGTGCTGCTGATCGGGCCGCCGGGCATGCTGGTGAGCAACAACTTCCTGCCGCTGCCTTTCGCGCTGCTGGCCTTCCACTTTCTGCTGGTCGGCCTCGATCGCGAACGCCCCTCGTGGATTGCCTGCTTCGTGGCGGGCGTGCTGGTTTCCGTCGCGGTGGGCTTCAAGGCCAACTACATCTTCCTCGCGCCGTTCCTGGCAGCCGCGACCGTGCTTGCCCCTCTGTCGCGCCCGCTCCGCAACCGGCTCGCCTGCGGCACCCTGCCGCTGGCCCTGGGCGGCCTGACCGGCGGCATCCCCGTGCTGATCGCCATGGCCTCCGACCCGGACGCCTTCTTCGCCCACACCATCCGCTACTTCACCCAGCTCCAGCCGGTTTACTGGGACCACTCCACCGAACCCAAGATCGTCAGCGTCGCGCAGAAGGTGCTGCTGGCGGAGGACATCTGGACCTCCAACGCCACCCTGCTCGCGCTCGTCGGAGCAGTGGCGTTGGTGGCCCTTCCGCTGCGGCGGCGCGGCTGGCGGGACGGGTTGCTGGCGGTCTGGTCCTGGCCGGTGGTGCTGGCCCTGGCGCTGGCGCTTATGGGCGTGGTCATTTCCTTCGTACCAAGCCCGTCCTTCCCCCAGTATTTCGTGCCGCCGATTCCCTTCCTGGTCCTGCTGGTCGTGCTGCTGCGCGCCCGCACCCTGGGCGAGAACCGGCTGGCGGCCGATGCCCTGCTGCTCTCGCTGGCCTTCGTGGCGCTGCTCTGCGCCACTTCGCGCCTGGGGCCGGGCCTCGTCTCGTTGGCGCGACCGGGATCCTGGGTGGGCATCAAGAACCATGGCGAGATGCGCCGTCTGGTGCGCAGCGCGGGTGCCTCGTCCGGAGACACGGTAGCGACGCTCTCGCCGCTGCTGGCCATGGAAGGCGGACTATCCGTGCCTGGCGAATTCGCCCCCGGCCAGTTCATCTACCGCGTGGCCGACTACCTCTCGCCCAGCGATCGTACCTATTGGACGACGACATCGCCGACGCATCTTGTCTCCTGGCTCGACGCCAACCGGCCCGCGACCATCCTCATCGGCGGCGACGAACCGCTGGAACAGCCCTTCGCCGACTATGCGCGCAGCCACGGCTATCTCGAATTCGCCAGCCGCCCGGACGGCACCGGCCCGGTGCTCTATCGACGCCCGCTGAAAGCGGATGACGGGCTGGAGTAGGCTGCCGGCACTGTCGTCGTCCCGGACCTGCCTGCCCCCGCGAAAGCGGGGGATCCGGGACCGCTGGCCGAGCCACGCCCAACTCTCGGCTGGGCCCGAAGGCGGCTCATCGCGAGGGTGCGTCTAAAGAACTGCCAGCGGTCCCGGATCAGGTCCGGGACGACGATGATCTGCAATCCCTCCCGAAATGGCCCAACCGCGCATTTGCTGCCCTGCGCTTAACCCTTTGGCACTCCCACTGGCTAAAGCTGCCTAACCCGGATGAACACTTCTCCGCCGGCCCGCTCTGCCCTTAACCTTCCTTCATCGCCCGGAGAAATTCTCCTGCAAATTCCGATACCGGAGATGCGGTCATGAAAGTCGTTCTGCTCGCTGGGGGCCTGGGTTCCCGCCTTGCCGAAGAAACGGTTCGTATTCCCAAGCCTATGGTCGAAGTGGCCGGTCGGCCGATCATGCTCCATGTCATGGATATCTACGACCGCTGGGGCCACAACGACTTCATCGTCGCCTGCGGTTACAAGGCCATGGCGATCAAGAGCTTCTTCCAGGACCTCCATCTCATGTCGAACGACTTCACGGTCGGCATCGGCAATGGCGAGATGGCCCTGCGGCCCACGTCCAAGATCGACTGGCGCGTCTCGGTGGTCGATACCGGCCTGGCCACGATGACCGGTGGGCGCCTCAAGCGGCTCCGCTCGTGGCTGGACGACGAGACCTTCATGGTCACCTATTCGGACGGCGTCGGCAATGTCGACCTGGACGCGCTGCTGGCGTTCCACCGCTCGCACGGCAAGCTGGCCACCGTCACCGCGGTGCAGCCGCCCGCCCGCTTCGGCAACCTGGAGCTGGGCCCGTGCGACGGCAACGGCGGCCAGGTGGTGGAGTTCACCGAGAAGGTCATCAAGTACGAAACCTGGATCAACGGCGGCTTCTTCGTCTTCGAGCCGGGCGTGCTGGACTACCTGACCGGCGACGAGGAACCGCTGGAGCAGGCGCCGCTGACGCGCCTGGCCCATGACGGCCAACTCATGGCCTACAAGCACAAGGGCTTCTGGCACCCGATGGACACCGTGCGCGACCGCGACACGCTGGACAAGCTGGGCTGCCAGGCGATGCCGCCTTGGATGGATTTCGAGAACGGCCAGCCGGTGCTCAGCACCGATGCGCCCGTGAAGCTGCAACATGCCTGAAAAAGGCTCAATGGATCAGGCGCTTGTTTCGGCATATCGGGGCAAGCGGATTCTGGTGACCGGCCACACCGGCTTCAAGGGTGGCTGGTTATGCCTCTGGCTCAGGCAACTGGGCGCAGAGGTCACCGGGGTCGCCTTGCACCGCCCCCCGCAAGGCCCTGACATGTTTCACTCGGTCGACCTCGGGGGGCTGGTCGACCACCGCATCGCCGACATCCGCGATGCCGCCGCCTATGCGCAGGCCTGCCAGGGCGTGGAGCCGGACCTCGTGTTCCACCTCGCCGCGCAGGCGCTGGTGCGGCCGTCCTACGACGACCCGGTGGAGACTTTCGCCACCAACGTCACCGGCACGGCGGTCGTGCTGGACGCGGTGCGGCGGATGCCCTCGGTGCGCGGCGTGGTCGTGGTCACCAGCGACAAGTGCTACGAGAACCGCGAGTGGGAATGGCCCTACCGCGAGACCGACGAACTGGGCGGAGCCGACCCCTACAGCGCTTCCAAGGGCTGCACCGAACTGGTCGCCGCCGCGTTCCGGCGCTCGTACTTTTCCGATCCCGCCGGCTGCCAGATCGCCACCGTGCGTGCGGGCAACGTGATCGGCGGGGGTGACAACTCACTCGACCGCCTGCTGCCCGACGTCGTGCGCGCCACCATGGCCGGCACCGCCGTGACCATCCGCAACCCGGCCAGCGTGCGCCCCTGGCAGCACGTGCTGGAGCCGCTCGCGGGCTACCTGATGCTGGGTGCGCGGTTGCTTGGGGAGCAGGCGCCGCGCTTTGCCGAGGCTTGGAACTTCGGCCCCAGCGCCGATGGCTTCATCGACGTCGAGGAAATCGCGCGCCACTTCCAGCGGGCCTGGGGCCCCGGTGTGGCGCAGATCGCCTTCGGCCGCCGCCCCGACGATCCGCACGAGGCGGGAATGCTCACGCTCGACAGCAGCAAGGCCCACGCCCGCCTCGGCTGGCGCCCGCGCCTCTCGACCGAGCAGGCCGTGACCATGAGCGCCGAATGGTACCGCGCCTTCGCGGCCGGAAACGAAGACATGCGCGCCTTCAGCGAGGCGCAGATCGCCCGGTACGCGGGCGGATTCACCGAAACACTCCAGGGGGAAGCACTATGCGCGTAAATTACGGCCAGACTGTTCACGGCGAAGAGGAAATCGCCGCCGTCATGGAAGTCCTGCGGACGTCGACCCAGATGGGGCCCAAGGTACGGGCCATGCAGGAACAGGTCTCGGCGCTGTTCGCCAAGGACCACGGCATCATGGTCAATTCCGGCTCTTCCGCGAACTACCTCGCGATCGAGCTGCTGAACCTGCCCGAGGGCAGCGAGGTGATCACCCCCGCGCTCACTTTCGCCACCACCGTGGCGCCGATCGTGCGTTCGCGCCTGGTCCCGGCTTTCGTGGACTCGGCGGTCGGCACCTACAACATCGACGTCGAGAAGATCGAGGCGATGATCGGGCCGAACACCAAGGCGATGATGATCCCCTCCCTGATCGGCAACCTGCCAGACTGGGACCGCATCCGCGAGATCGCCGACAAGCACGGCCTGATGGTGGTGGAAGACAGCGCCGACACCCTGGGCGCCACCCTGCGCGGCACCAGCACCGGCACCCGCTCGCACATCTCCACCACCAGCTTCTACGGCTCGCACGTCATCAATGCGGCAGGTAACGGCGGAATGCTCTGCGTTTCGGACGAAGACCTTGCCCGCCGCGCGCTGCTGCTGCGTTCCTGGGGCCGCACCAGCTCGCTCTACGTCGATTCCGAAAGCATCGAGAAGCGCTTCAACGTGGCGCTCGACGGCATCGACTACGACGCCAAGTTCCTGTTCGACGAACTGGGCTTCAACGTCGAACCTTCGGAGATGGGCGCCGCCTTCGGCCTCGTCCAGCTCAAGAAGCTCGACAACAACATCGCCGCCCGCGAACACAACTTCGCGCGGCAGTATCAGTTCTTCAAGCAGTACGAGGACTGGTTCGTCTTGCCCGAACAGCTGCCGGAATCGCGCACGGGCTGGCTCGCCTTCCCGCTCACCATTCGCGAGGACGCACCCTTCACCCGCACCCAGATGCAGATCTGGCTGGAAGAGCGCGACATCCAGACCCGCCCGGTCTTCACCGGCAACATCCTGCGCCAGCCGGCCATGAAGGACGTGACGCTCAAGGCTCCGCCCGAAGGCTGCCCCGTGGCCGACGCGGTGATGAAGGGCGGCATCCTGCTCGCCTGCCATCACGGCCTGACCGAGGAACACATCGACTTCATGCACGAAACTTTCGAAGGCTTCGTCCGCTCGCTCTCGGTCACACCCTCGCGGGAGACGGCCAATGCTTGAGATGCCGATCCCCGAACAGAACGCCACCGACATCCTGTCCGAGTGCCGCGCCTGCAAGGCGCCCGCGCCCTACCTGTTCCTGCCGCTGGGCGACCATGCCCCCGGCCAGATGCTGATCCGTCCGGACGATCTCGACGGCGAGCAGCCCGCGTTCCCGCTCAACACCCAGGTCTGCCTGGAATGCGGACTGGTGGAGATCGCCGATCAGATCCCGGCCGACTTCTTCCGCCACTACCTCTACGTGCCTTCGGGCGCCGCGCGGATGCACAGCCACTTCGCGGATTTCGCGCAGGTGCTGGCAGAGCGCGCCGAGGACGGGCTGATCGTCGACATCGGCAGCAACGACGGGCTGCTGCTGGCTGCCTGCAACGCCCTGGGCTGCAAGACGCTGGGCTTCGACCCGGCCGAGAACATCGCCGCCATGGCCGCCGAGCGCGGGGTCGAAACCCACATCGACTACTTCACGCCGACCTCGGCCGCCCTGGTCCGCTCGCAGCGCGGCCCGGCGAAAGTGATCTCCACCACGAACACTTTCAACCACATCGGCGACCTCCATACTTTCATGGAAGCGATCTGCATCCTGCTCTCGGACGACGGGACGTTCGTGATCGAGGTGCCCCGCGCCAAGGAATATATCGACCACACCGAGTTCGATAACATCTACCACGAGCACGTCTCCGAGTTCAGCCTGCTGTCGATCGTCAAGCTCGCGGCGTTCTTCGACCTCGAAGTGACCGACGCGCTCTCTCTGCCCGACATCCACGGCGGCTCGATGCGCGTGTTCCTGAACCGCAAGGCGGCCGGCATCGGTCCCTCGCATTCGGTGGGCGACATGCTGCGCGACGAGCTGGCGGGCGGGATGCTGCTGCCGGAAACTTACGACGCCCTGGCGCGCGACGTGGAGGACATGGGCCGCGACGTGCGTGCCATGCTCGACGAGATGAAGGCGCAAGGGCTGAAGATCGCCGGCTACGGCGCTTCGGCGCGCGGCAATACGCTGATCACCCATTTCGGGATCGACACCAGCTATCTCGACTTCCTGGTGGACCGCAATCCGCTGAAACACGGCCTCTACTCGCCGAACACGCGCATTCCGATCCGCCCGGTCGAAGCCATCGAGGAAGAAAAGCCGGACGTGCTGTTCGTCCTGGCCTGGAACTTCTTCGACGAGATCTTCGAACAGCAGGCCGCGTTCCGCGCGCGTGGCGGCAAGTTCCTGGTGCCTCTGCCGGTGCCGCGTATCGTCTGCTGAACGAAAACCAGATCGGGTCGACCGGACGCCGCGCGGCACGGTCGGCCCGAGCCACATTGGGGGGAGGGTTGCCCAGTGCCCGAAGGCGTAACGCTGCTTACCGGTGCCGGCGGCTTCATCGGCGCCCATCTCGTCCGCCACCTTCTGGAAGAGGGCGGCCTCAATGATGCGGCAAAGGTCCATGTCATCGTGCGGCCCTCCACCGAACTCGGTCGCCTCTCGCCCTTTGCCGAGCGCCTGACGATCCACCGCATCGACCTGGCCGACCGGCTGGAGATCCAGCGCTGCATCCGCGCGCTCCGGCCCCGCCGCGTATTCCACCTTGCCGCCGAGACCCGCCTGCCGCCGCACCCGGATTTCTCCGCCGCGCGCGGGGCGGCCGCGATCTACCTCCAGCCGGCACTGAACCTGCTGGAGCCGCTGGCCGAACTGCCCGAGCCGCCCGAAGCGGTGGTGCGCGCCGGCACGATCGCCGAATACGGACACGCGCCGCTGCCCTATTGCGAGCAGGACCGCGCCGTGCCCTCCACGCCCTACGGCGCCGGGATGCTGGCGACCACCGAGGCGATCGCCATGCTAAGCCCGCGCCTGCCCTTCCCGGTGGTGACCGCGCGGCTGGCGCTCTGCTATGGTCCCGGACAAGCGGCGAGCTTCCTCATCCCCGCGTTGATCCGGGCCTGCCTCGACCGCCAGCCGATGGTCATCCGCCGCCCAGCCGACCGGCGCGACCTGCTCCACGTCGACGATGCGGTGGACGCCCTGCTCCATATCGCCCGCCTCGCCCCCGATGCGGCCACTGATTCCGGGCGCGACATCGACTGCGTCAACGTCTGCACCGGCCTGGCCCCGACGATGGACGAAGTGGCCCATCGGATCGAAGCCCTGACCGGCTGCCCGGAAGGCTTCCTTGCCCGCGCCGCGTTGTCGGACGATGGGCAGGCCGCCGCCCCGGCGACCCTGCTCTCCAGCCCCGACCTCGCCACCGAACGTCTCGGCTGGCGCTATCGCATCGATCTCGACGAAGGCCTCGCCCGCACTGTCGCGGACGAGCAACTCATGTGCACGAAAGCAGGTTAGCCCCGTGAACGCCGAGCCGAAGACCCTGGTTTCCATCCTCGTTCCCGCCTTCAACGAGGAACTCAACGTCGTGCGCTGCTACGAATCGATCGTGCGCGTCTTCGAGAAGCTGCCCGACTACAGCTACGAGATCATCGTCACCGACAACCATTCGACAGACCGCACCTTCGAACTGCTGGAAGACCTCGCCCGCAAGGATCCGGCTCTGAAGGTCATTCGCTTTTCGCGCAACTACGGCTACCAGCGCTCGCTGCTCTGCGCCTACAAGGCGGCGACGGGCGCCTGCTCGATCCAGCTCGACTGCGACCTTCAGGATCCGCCCGAACTGATCCCCGAGATGCTCGGGCTATGGCGCAACGGTCACCAGGTGGTCTACGGCATCCGCCGCTCGCTGAAGGACGGCTTCTTCGTCGCCACGCTGCGCCGGATGTTCTACCGCTTCATCACCTGGATCAGCGACGACGACCTGCCGGTCAACGCCGGGGAGTTCCGCCTGGTCGACCGCCGCATCCTGGTGGAACTGCACAAGGTGGAAGACGCCTCGCCCTACTTGCGCGGGCTGATCAGCGCGATGGGCTTCTCGCAGGTCGGGCTGGAGTACGACCGCGGCGACCGCATCGCCGGGGAGAGCAAGTTCCCGCTCAAGTCGATGATCTCGCTGGCCGTCGATGGTGTGCTCAATCACTCGCTGATGCCGCTGCGGATCGCCTCGATCGCGGGCATCGTCATCGGCGTGCTCTCCATGGTGCTGACGTTCATCTACCTCGTCGGCCGCGTGCTGCTGGGCCAGGCTTGGCCCGCCGGTTTCGCGACCACGACGATCCTGCTGCTGATGTCGATCTCGATCAACGCGGTGTTCATGGGCATCCTGGGCGAATATGTCGGGCGGCTGTTCCTCCAGGCCAAGCCGGGGACGAAACCGATCGTCGAGCAGAAGCTCAACTTCCCCGAAGTTATCGCGCTGGTCGCGCGCGAAAGACAGTGACGCGGGTGAGCACGAAGAGCACCCCCGCGTAAGTGCAGATCGCGGCGCCCTGCACCAGGGCGCTGCGATCGAAGCCCGCCGCCCGCCCCATCGCCACCACGGCAAGGTTCGCGGCATAGGCGATCAGGAAGGCCACCCCATAGCGCAGCGCCTCGGCCCTTGTGGCGCGGTGGCGCGCGCGGAAGGTCAGGTGGCGGTGGAGGCCGTAGGAGATCGGCAGGCCCAGCGCGAAGCCCGCCATGTTCGCCGCATAGTCTCCCAGTCCCAGCCGCAGCCCGCCCAGGATCAGGCCATAGCCGATCGCGGTATTGCCCAGCCCCACCAGCACGAACCGCACCAGTGTAGCCGCCTCGCGTCCCAGTGACGCGGCTGCGGTGCGGCCCAGGTCTGCGCGAGAATCAGTGCGGGTCAAGGGCATCTTCCTGTTGCGACGGGGTCGCGCTCAGGGTGCGCATCGCCGCAGCGGCGGGCAATCACCCGGAAGCATAGCGCCTTCGGTCATTCGGAAGGCCCGGCGTTCGCACAAGTGGTAGGGACCGGTCGGCGCGCCCGCCTGCCGTCTATGCCGTTCTCCATAAGTCTTTCGGAGGACCGCCGCTGACGATTCATGGCAATTGACCGGAATTGGTCCGTCGTGTTCTCTCGTTCACGTTCAAGGCCTTGTCCTGAACTTAGCAAAGGGCCGCGCTGCATGGCCTTCTCCATCTGTCGGCGCGGCAAACAGCCAGGGAGCGCGACGTGACGGAGCCGAGTGCAGGACCGCTTGTCCATATCGGATTCCACGAAAGCTCTTCCCCCGCTCTTGCGCTCGACCGGCAGGCCACGCTCACGATCGAAACGCCGAGCAAGCCCCCGCGCGGGAAGAAGAGCGACGGCGCGTTCAATCCCACCGTCCACGGGTTGCGCGGCATAGCCGCCACCATGGTGTTCCTGGCCCACGTGATCGGCGGCCTCGGCGAGAACGTCTATCCACAGAGCCACAGCTATCTCGCCCTCACCGAGCTGCCGTGGAACTTCGGCCGCTGGGGCGTATGGCTGTTTTTCGTGATCAGCGGCTACGTGATCCTGCCCAGCGTCCTGCGCTATACCCCGCGCGAGTTCGCGCTTCGGCGCTTCTTCCGGCTCTACCCGCTGTTCCTGGCCTTCTCGCTGCTGTTCATCGCCATGAACGCCTGGAGCAACGCCTATCCGGAGGTCAATTCCCTCGGCGCCATCATCCCGGCGCTGCTGATGGTCAACCTGCTGACCGGGACCGAGCAGCTCACGCCCAATGCCTGGAGCCTGAGCTACGAAGTGCTGTTCTACGCCATGGCCTGCCTGACCGCGCATGTCGCGCTGCGCCGCCCGTTCGGCGCTGCGGCGGACCGCGTGGCGACCGTGCTGCTGGCGCTGGCGAGCGCCTGGCTGATCTACCGGTTCCCGGCAATGGCGTTCTTCGCCGCCGGGATCGTCGCCCGCCTGCTCGACGAACGTGGCCTGCGCCCGTCCGGCGCCTGGCATCCTTTATGGGAAGTCGCGGCCTTCGCCGGCTGCCTCTACTTCGGCTCGGTGCAGCACTACGGTTTCACGCAAAAGGAGATGGGCGATCCCCATGCCTATGCGATGCTGTTCTTCACCGCCGCCTACTTCCACATGGCGATCGGCCCGAACAGCCTGACCGCGCGCCTGCTGGACCGCCCGGCGATCTTCTACCTCGGCACGGTGAGCTACAGCCTCTACCTCGCCCACCCCTACACGTACTTCGCGGCCCGCCAGATCTTCGTGCATTTCGGCCTGTTCGGTCCGAACTGGCCCCTGTCGCTGGCGCTGTTCCTGGTGGTGGTGGTGCCGGTGACACTGGGCTTCACGCACATCGTCTACCGCCTGCTGGAGCGCTATCCCTACCATTGGTACTTCCACGAGCGCGTCTTCCACCGCAACCGGGCGAAGGGCGCGGCGTAGGTCGGCAAGTCTGGGCGGCGTGGACAAATTCAACGTCAGCTAAATGGCAGCAATGGGGCGAGTGCTGAACGGCGCAGATTTTCGTTTTGGAGGTGGGAAGCTGCCTTTAGGGCTCGATGGCGAATGAGGCGATCCCTACAAAGACGGA
Source organism: Novosphingobium sp. ZW T3_23 (assembly GCF_044987305.1). Lineage (NCBI taxonomy): Bacteria > Pseudomonadati > Pseudomonadota > Alphaproteobacteria > Sphingomonadales > Sphingomonadaceae > Novosphingobium > Novosphingobium sp. ZW T3_23. The sequence continues at coordinate 163,555 of NZ_JBJDRF010000002.1, read as the reverse complement.
GGTCAGAGACCACGGAACCAGGCAGAAGCTTGTGGTGACCTGTCTTCGACCATCTCGGTTGAACGCGTAAGAGACGCCGAACGGAATTCCGATAACCCAGAGCAGGTTCCATCGCGACCAGAAGCTGACCTCATTGACCAGCAGCAACACGCCAAAAACAAGCAGGGTCACTGTCGCGAACTGAGCGAACAGGCGAGCGAGGAATACGGCATCGGTTCTGATGATTGGGGTGGCTTCCATGATGCCATGCTATCTGCAAAGCGAAACGTCTGCAAAGGGGCGCAACCGGACTGTCTGATTCGCCCACGCACCCTAGGTTTCTGGTTTCCCGCATATTTCGATTCGTCAAGTGATCCCACCTGATTAGAAACTGCCCTAGCGCTTCTTCTTCACCGGGGCCTTCTTCTTGACCGGTGCTTTCTTCGTCTCCGCCTTCTTGTCCTTACAGGGCCATTCCTTGCGCGTAGCGGCGAAGACCTGCTCGGAAGCCGAGCCCTTGCGGTCTTCGGGATTGCGCCGCAGGTAGTCCACCGTCACGCCCTTGAGCTGGCTGATCGTCACGTCCGCCGGGATGCAGCTATCCAGCTTGCTGGCCTTGCGCGTGGTGTTGAAGGCATCGACCGCGCCGGTGATATAGGCAATGCACTCATAGGTATTCTCGACATAGGTATTGCTGCCGCGCTCGGCCGTGCAGACGGCGTAAAGCTCATCCCCCGTATAGAAACCGGCGTTCGCGGCCACCGGAAACAGGCCGAGCGGTGCGACCAGCGCCATGCAGGCCAGCGTTCTGGACTTCATTCTCGAATCTCCAACCATGCCGCAGACCCTTGGGACAAATGCCGGCTCCGTCAATGCCCAGGACGTAGACCTAAGCCGGCGGCAGGGGTGCCGAACGCTTGGGATGCTGCATGACCACCAGCGTCTTGAACGCCCGGACGTGCTCCTCGCCATGCAGCACGCGGCGCGAGAAGGCGTCGTAGTGTTCCATGTCCTGCGCCGCCACCTGGAGCACCAGGTCGTGATCGCCGGTGACGTACCAGACGTCGATCACCTCGCGCGCCTGTCTTAGCCGCGCGACGAGATCGTCCACCACCCGTCCCTTGTCGGTCTCCAGCGTGACCAGCACGATCATCGTCACCAGCCACCCCATCGTCCGTGGCGGCACCAGCGCCATTTCCCGCTCGATCGCGCCCTGCTCGCGCAAGGCCCTGACCCGGCGGTAACAGGCGGGCGCGGACAGCCCTACCGCCTCGGACAAGTCCGGCATCGAGATCCGCGCGTCGCGCTGGAGTTCGGTAAGGATGCGCAAGTCGAACGCATCGGGCATGACTGACAATCTCCGATAAAATTTATCGCCGCCCCGCCATCATAGAGCACCTTTATCGCCGCTCGACGATAAAAGCATCGCCGAATCCAAACGCCCAATCGAGAATTCCATGGTCTTTCGTCGCCTAAAAACGCATTCCACATCCAGCGATTTCGCGCCGCTCGCCGCCGTCGCCACAGCCATGGTGTCGATCTGCTGGGGCGCCTCGGTGGCAAAGACCCTGTTCCCGGTGATCGGACCCGCTGGAACCACCGCGCTGCGCCTGGGACTGGCGGCGGCGATTCTCTGCGGCGTGTTCCGCGTCTGGCGCCAGCCGCTCGATCGACGCATGCTGCGTGCCGCGCTGCCTTACGGCGTGGCGCTGGGCTGCATGAACCTGCTGTTCTACTTCTCGATCCAGCGCATCCCGCTCGGCATCGCTCTCGCCACTGAGTTCACCGGCCCGCTGGCGGTGGCGACTTTCGCCTCGCGCCGCCGCGTCGACCTCGCCTGGATCGGACTCGCCGTGGCGGGACTGGCGCTGTTGCTGCCGCTCGATGTCTCGCACCAGGCGATCGATCCGGTGGGCGTCCTGCTGGCGCTGGCTGCGGGCGTGTTCTGGGGCGCCTATATCCTGCTCGGCAAGCGCGCGGGCGAGGCCCTTGGCGCCGCCGCACCGGCCTATGGCATGACCGTGGGTGCACTGGTCGCCCTCCCCTTCGGCGTGGCCCAGGCCGGTGCGACGCTGCTCCAGCCGCACGTTCTGGCAATTGCCCTGGTGGTCGCCGTCTTTTCCAGCGCAATCCCCTACTCGCTGGAGATGTTCGCCCTGCGCCGCCTGCCGACCAAGAGCTTCGGCATCCTCACCAGCGGCGAGCCCGCCGTCGGCGCGCTGGCGGGTGTGCTGCTGCTGGGCGAGATGCTGTCGCCGCCGCAATGGCTGGGGATTGCCGCCATCGTCGGCGCCACGATCGGCACCACCCTCACCGCCGGTCCCAATAAACCTGTCGTCAGCGAGGCCTGATCCGGCCAGCACGGCTTGCGCCCAGCCCGGATTGCGCGCATGCGTCGGCAATGCCGCAAGCCTCTGACATCCAGCTCGCCATCTTCTCCCAGGCGGTCGACGCCCTAGGCGGGCAACGCGCCCTGGCCCGGCATCTGGGCATCGCCGAACGCGAAGTGCGCGAATGGATCTCGGGCGAAGTTCCGATCAGCTATGCCACCTTGCGCGAAACCGCGCGGGCCCTGATCGCCCATTCGGACATGTGCCGCCGCCTCGAACGCAAGCTCTCCCCCGCCTTCAGCGAGAACCTGACCGAAAGCCAATTGGAAGGCCTCGCTCAGCCCGAAAGCAGGCGTCCTGTAGCGGACTGACGGACGGACAGACAGGCTGGCTAAATGGCCGGCCAAAAGAAAGGCCCCACGGAAACTCCGCGGGGCCCCAAGGATTGGGTCCAGTCCGAAATGCATTCCGAAGACGCGCGATGCGACCGCCGGGCAGCGTTCCAAAGATGCCGAGCGCAAATTCCGCGATAGCGGAAGAGGGTTCGCACTTGCGCACGGCAGCAGGTTAATTCCCGAAGGATGTATTTGTTCCCGAAAGAAAAGATTAATTTCGCAAGTGCGGAAATAGCGGGGACCGAAGCGGGCTCGTGCGTGCCGGCCAACGGCTGATCGGGTTCGCGTGGATATGCGCACCGCCGGCGAGTATCGCCTCAAGGATGTACTGGAGTTAATCGCGCCTGCCCTTCCCCGGCACCGCGAACCGCGATACGGCGCCTGCGGGGAACATATTTTGTTAGCAGGGGGAAATCATGAAGCATTTCATGACTGCGATGGCCGTCGGCCTCGCATCTGTCGCTGTGCCCGCCGCGGCGCAGGACGTTCAGCAGACTACCACGAAGTTCATGCCGGCCAGCACGTCGATGACGGTAACGCCGCAGGCGGAAATCTCGTCGAAGCATGTTGAAGAGGGGCAGAAGTTCACGTTCACCACGGTAGGAGACGTCAAGGAAGGCGAAACCGTCGTGATCCCGCGCGGATCCACCGTTACAGGCACGGTCACGTGGAAGACCGGCCGCGCCATCGGCGGTAAGTCCGGCAAGTTCGAAGTGACGTTCAACACGGTCAACGTCGGCGGCAAGGACTATGCCGTGCGCGGCGTCCACCGCCAGGAGGGTCGCGGAAATACCGTGGGCGCCCTGCTGGGATCTATCTGGATCAGCGGCAAATCCGCAGTGATGATGCCAGGCCAGGAAGTCTCGATCTTCACGGCCGAGGCGATCCCTTACTCCTGACGTCTTCCAGGCGGCTGACCGTTCCTCCAGCCGCCTTTTCGCACCCACCGCAAGAAGCGCCAAGCGCCGCGACGATACGGCATGCCGCCGCCACACCACCTGCCGAAACTGTTGGAAAAGGTGGTGAGCCCTGCTGGGGTATTCACCACTTGAAAAACAACGCCAGGAATCCAATATCTCTTGCATTACAGCCGTTTTGATGGACGTACTGCGAGACAAACTGTGAGACAATCGAAGGCGAGGGAAGAGCAATTGGCTGCGGCTGTCAGGTATGTGCGGAAGCGAAACGATGTGTTCCAGTACGAGCGCCGGGTTCCCGAACGAGTAAAGCAAGATGCCGGACAGTTCGCCGTGCACTTTGGCTCCAAAGCCCTTTTCCGCCGATCCCTTCGCACAACCAGCATTGCGGAAATGCACGCGGCCTGCATCCCTGTTCATCTTGAATTTGAGCAAAAGGTAGCCGCTGCAACGGGCCAAGCTTCCATCGCCCTCATTTCCCCACCACCAGCACCTTCTCGAAATCCACTTCGGAAGGTCACCCAAGCCGATCTGAACGAACTTACAGATCTTTATCGTAGGCTGGTGATCGAACCGCTTGAGCGCGACCACATTCGCGCTGACGCCGACCCGGCATATGCCGAAGAATATGAGCGAATGATCTACGAGCTCGAGCTTCACGCCGAGGACGAGGAGCAAGCCCTCCACACACGCCACGGCGGCAATGGTCAGCATGAAACGCCAGCCGAAACCGCCGCTTGGGTGATCGAAAACAGAGGCTGGGAGGCGCCTATTGGCTCTCCCGAATTCGGCGCAGTTACCGGAGCCATTCGAGCAGGCACCCTCCGGGGACGTAAAGAGGCTCAAGCACTGATCCTGGGCGAAACCGCACCGCGACTTAGGGACGCCGCATCAGCAGAGACAAAGCCCGTCCAAACCCTAGGAGAAGCCGTGGAAGTGTACCTTAGGCAAAAGGATCACCCTGCCCGAACAGAAACTGAAGTTCGATCCTCGTTGCGGCTGTTCGAAACCGTGATTGGGAACAAGCGCCTTGACGCCCTGACGCGCCGAGACTTTCAAAGTTTTGCTGAACACCTCGCGAAACAGGTGATCGGCGGCAAAACCCTAGGCAGCATTACAAGGCCAGCTAGTCGCGCAACGTTGAAAAAGCGCATCGGATTGCTTCGCGCCGTTATCAATTACGCGATAGACAAGGATGCCTTTTCAGGCCCCAATCCAGCAAGCGGAATCAATGTCGATGTTTACGCTGCCCGCGCTAACCGAGCGATCATGCCCGAAAAACGTCGCTTCACCGTTGATGAAATGAACCTCGTTTTTCGACACCCTTGGTTTATGGGATGCAAATCTTCCTCGCCTGTACAGTCCCATCAACGCGGCGAATATCGCATGACGGGCGCGGAGTACTGGGTGCCTGTCGTTGCGGCATATACCGGATGCCGTGCCAGCGAGTTGGGAGGCCTTATGCTTGGCGAGGTCATCCTCGACTCCACCGCCCCGCACATTGTTGTCCGTGATAACAAGTGGCGCCGGACAAAGAAGGGTGAGGCCCGCAAAGTGCCAATTTTGGATGCACTCATGGAGCTCGGCTTTGCCGAGTATATACAGCGCACCAAAGCGACCGGCGCAGAACGCGTTTTCCCTGATTGGAAGCCGCCAAGCGGCAAAAACACGGATCGCAACGACGACAAGCAATGGTCGAATGGACGGGTGATCCGGTCCTTCAATCGAACTGTGATGCGCCAGATGCTCGGAGATCGGTTGCCTCTGGAAGCAAGACAGGAAGTAACGTTTCACGGATTCCGTGGAGCGTTCAAGGCGATGCTCGGGAATAGCGAGTACAAACTACACCCCAACATCATTCATGAGGTGGTCGGGCACGAGAAGGGCGGCATGGACGCTATTTACGTTGGCGAAATCCCCATTGAAGAGACTTATCCAGCCGTTCGAGGCTGCCGCTACAAGGGTTTGATTGTCCCTCAACCCGCGAGGGCACCATAGGCGTGTTCAAGATTATCGAACACCTTGCGAAATTACGTTCGATTTTTTCTTGGAGCCCTGGATGCAAGCCATAACTCTCTGTTTAATAATGATTTTTATTTAATGTCACTTCTAAAAGACCGAAAATAGCAATTTCGAATTTGTTACTTTACTTTTAAAAAACGATTTCTTGCGCTCGGGCAAAACGTGCGTAAACGGACTGGCTCTATTCGAAGGAGCCAAAATAATGCCCTCTGGTACTTTGCATTCACATCCTCGCCGTCATTGGTCCGAGTCATGACGGCGCCTGCTGTTCGTCGGCCTCCGAAAGGCGACGCTTGGATCCGCCAAATATTTGACAAGCAAGCGTTGCTTGATCCCGACGGAATAGTTTTCCGGCGGGCGTCCAGTGTGGAGCGCCATGCTTCACATGGCCTTTTGCTTCATCATTGCGGCAAACGGGGTTTCGATTTGACCCGCATCGGCACCCATTACCTAATTCATCGACCCGGCGTTGAGCCCGCGAAGTGCATCGCCTCGGTGTGATGAATGGCGCTTCGCCTTCCTGCCGATTTCGATGAGCCGTTTCCCCCACTGAATTCGATGTAAAATGCTTACGATCTGGCGCCCATCGTTCAAACAATCAATTTCAAGGTAAACATAAATGAACCGTAAAAATCGATTATTAGGCTCAAAATTGCTATTAATTATAAATATATTTAAATATATCTTAATATCAGAGAATGATTATGGCAGTAGAAGGCGTTATAAATTCGGATTCTAATAATCTCGAAAGCCCCTATGGTGACTCCATTTACCTTTCCCTGCGGCACCAACCGAAGTCCAAGGCGGCGATCTCATCGGTAAACCTGATCGCGGCAGACATTACAGCAAGGGCAAGGACACTCTCAAACCATAAAGAAATTGTCGGGGCAATCGTCGCCGACCTGTTGCGTGGTCAATCCTTGTTTCCGCCGCAACCCTGCTATCGAGCAATGAACAATGCGTCATTCACCGGATTTCACCACGGATATAAGCCCTTTGTTGCCGTTCGGAATGGGCTTGTAGGAAAAGGGTATCTCCGGTTTGTCCGTGGTCAGCAGCCTTTCGATGATATACCCGGCAAAGTATCGCGGTTTCATTCCACCGATAAATTGATCTTGCTCCTTTCAGCAGCTGGGATCACTCCTGCCAGCTTTAGCGAGCATTTCGGCGTCCGTACTGACATTCCCTTGGTTCATAACTCAGTTCGGTTGAAAACGGCTTCTACGCGCGGTTCTTGGCCGAAGATACACGGAAAGCCAATGACCGTGAAGCCAAGCGCCGAAGTCGTCCAGCTTGAAGAGGAGGTTCATCAAATCAATGAATTCCTACGCCAGCAAAATTTCGATGGAATGCTGTTTGATGGACTTTTCCGAAGCTTCAACGAGGGCGATCAGAGGGGCTTTGATTGGAACAAGGGCGGCAGATTGTATGCTGTGGGTGGCGGCTTCCAAGCCATAGATAAGTATAAAGAACGGCCCCTAATCCGAATCAACGGGGAGGCCACCGTTGAAGTCGATATCTGCGCCAGCCATCTGACCATCTTCCACGCGCTTATGAAGACCCCTTTGCCGGGTTCTGGCGATCCCTATTCCACCGGAGAGATAGGAAGGAATGGGGTCAAACTATTCTGCGCAATCACTCTTGGCAGCGGTAAGATTCCTTCTCAATGGTCCCCTAACGCCCGGGAGGATTACCTAAAGGATTATAATAAAAGAGTTAGAAATGGACTGCCCCTGTCAGGAGAGACCGGTGATCTTCCGAAGGATTATCCGTTCCGGCAGGTAAGAGAGATTGCCATACGGCATATCCCTCTTCTTAAATCAGTTGAAGGCAGCGGGATTACATGGGCTGACTTCCAATTCCTTGAAAGCCAAATCCTAATTAAGTCTATCAATAATTTGATAACAGAGGGGATACCCACCCTTCCCCTTCATGATTCGCTTATCTCAAGACAAAGTGATTCTGAAAGAGTTTCCCAAGTCATAATACGGAACTTCAAAGACAGAATGGGAGAAAGATGTTATACAAAGATCAAATAATATATAAATATTATACGTCCTATACTATCATACTAGTTCCCTTTTCATAATGACCCCGGCAAGCACTCCTAGTGCGTGCGAATTTAAAGCCCGTACAGCGCATCCAACCCCCCTCGCGGTAGGATGGGTCATATTTTTTGATTTATGCGCCGTACGGGCTTCTGAGGGCATTTTAGCTCACATTCAACACCACAGACGCCGATCAATCGCGACTAAGCCACCGTCACTCTTTGGTTTTCCGACTGTCAGTGTGACGTTAGAGGCAATCGGGGTTGGGAGTAGAAATGGACTCGTTTCAGCCCTCCTGAACCATTCTAAGACATACCCCCTTCCCCAAAGTCCATAATTGAGGCGCGAGAGAGCTAGAACGTCTCTTCCACCACGATCTCATCGCCATTCATGGTGTAGGTTACCCGCCCGTCGGCTGGATCGTCGCGCCACCTTCCCGGACCAGCACCAGGAGTGACATCAACTGCGCGCCAGATGATTTGAGCGCCTTCCAGCCGACAATCGTTCTTCCAAAAGGTATTGTCCGACGAGCGACGGTAGGAAACACGGATGATCCCGCCCGCCATCGGCACGGCTTTCATGGAAGCAGTAGGCTGTTGAAACAGTTTTGCGATCCCTGCCTTGCAGATCAAGGCCGCCTTCACCGGGTCGATAATCGCTGATGGAGTTGCCATCGCATTGGTTTCGGCGACCGGGGAGGTAGGCGCATCAGACGCCACCTGAGTTGGCCCCTCGCATCCTACAAGGGAAAGCGAACATAGAAGAGGAAAGGATATCCCTGCCTTCATCGCAGCTTCCTCGTTTCGCCGTAAGGGTCAGTAACCTCAAGGGATACAATGGTATCCGTCTTAGAATTCCACATGCATGTATAACGGGAGGTTAGCTTCGCACCGAAACCGTTGGTGGAGTCGAACTTCTTCGAAACAACGCCAATGTCGCCCTCCGCATGGAAATACCCGCCCCATTCAGGATCGAACGAGTCTTCCGAAACCAAGACGCTTTTAACTGCCAGGTCGCACATCGCATTGGTATTAGTCTCGCTGGGGCCACGGGAGGCCTCTTCAATCTTAGCAGCCTGTTCATCCTTTAGGTGCTGAACTGCTGATTGCTGAAAAGAATAAACTGTGTAACCGAAGAGCGCGAGCGCTCCTATGCCAAGGACGGTCAAGCAGCCGAAGCATCCCCGCTTCGCCGCCGGTCCATCATCAAAAACGCTATCCCACCAGTCCTTTTGCCGCTTTGGCTCAACAACAGCTTCGCCCTCCTCGGAAGGTTGCGGATTCTCAATTGAAGTCATGCCCCCTCTTTCCAGCGCGGAAGATTCACCGCGCTACCAATTGCCTATGTCCCCATCATGGGGACAACCGCAAGTGGCTTTATCCCGGCGGCCTTACTTTCTGTTGGGACACTTCAATGCATCGCGGTTGGGTGATATCGCCTGATTACCGAACTTTAATCAGCGCTTTATCCGCAGTTCGCCAAGAATTAAGGATTAGCCAAAGAGAACTGGCGAGGCGGGTCGGAAAACCCCCGTCCTTTATCAATAAGATAGAATTGCTTGAACGCCGCCTTGATGTGCAAGAATTTATTGTAATTGCAGAGGCATTAGGTCAAGAGCCCGGCCTTTTGCTACAAACGATGCGCGACCAGTTGGGAGAGAATCCTTCTATTTAATGTTAATCGCTTTCACGAGACTCAACTGCATGTCGAGAGCCTCCCGACATGCCTCGCGTGAATTGGAACATGAAATAAAGTAGGACGCGCCGGGTGGGATGATAAAGTACGGCTAATCAATGAATTAAGTGAATTTTACTCAATCATTTTTTGAGAATTCCATCTCACATCCAAACCCGCGCAGTACTACCCCTTAAGAACGTCTTCGAAGATGAAATCACCTTGGTCACAAACTACGCTCAGCCTCATTCCTCGCTTGCGAGCTGCCAGACGGACCTTTTGCACAGTCGTATCGACAGACGGATAGCGAGAGCAGACAATCAAAAGAGCTTTCTGCTCTTGAAGCCAAGGCTGACAGTCAGGATGCTCTACCGTAGCCAAAAGCTGCCGACACGCTTGGTCAAGGTCTTTTCCCTTCAGCTCGACAACAATGCTGCCAACGCCAATCTTTCGGACGATCCAATCAGCCTTCTTTCCGTCCTTTACGAGGCACTTATCAACTTGAATTTTCTGGAAAGTGCTTCTGCCAGGATTTTTGAAATTAGCCCGCCGCCCCCGCTCCTTGACCGTCACGTTGGACCCGTCCACCTCTTCAACACAAGCTGTCGCGCACATGGATCAATCCTCCGGGAATTCAATATCGAGAAGCTTCCCGAACGTGGCAGACACCTCATCTGAAACACTATCGATATACGAGGCCTCAATCATCCCATCCACCCCCAGAATGTCGACTAACGTCCCGTCCGCAATGGCATAAGCCTTAACTCGTGAAGGGGTGAGCCAACAATCTCTGTCTACAACTCCCGATACGGCAGCAACATTCTTCTTCTGCCTACCTATAGCGCCAGCTTTTAAATAGTTATTCAATTTGGCCAAAATATACGGGCTATGAGTAGTTAGGATTAAACTTCTTTTTTGTTTTTTCGAAACGAGTTGCCCGATTAGGAAATCCATCAAAAGGCTTTGCGCTGCCGGAAATAGGTGAGCCTCCGGTTCCTCTATGTAAAATAGATCACCAGCACCATCCGATGAGCCTCTGTCAGCATAATAATCGAGCAATAGCCACATCGGCAAAAGTTCTTGCTGACCGCTGGACAGAGCGTTGAACGGCACAACTCTTCCGTCGTTCGTCTCGACGAACTCAAGGTCGCCTTCAAATTTTATTTTCCCGCCAAACAACTCGCTCATAACAGCATCTCGCGCACGCTTCGCGTCTCGGTCAGCCCTTCCGAACGCCCGGCGGCCAGCGAAATCGCGTAGGGACGCAAAAATCTTTGCAAAACGTATGGTAACCGGATCGAGACTGCTCGCTTGCTCAATCGCCGCAACCAATCGGCCAATACTTGTAAAGTAAGCCCTGCCTGCCGGAACAAAAACTTGGCGATCAACGTAATGAGAGCCGAGAACTTTTCCTAATAGATTTTCAGACTTTTCTCGCACGCGCCAAGAACCATCAGAGCGACGCAATATTGCATCTTCCTCAACTTCTAAGGCCTTAAGACGACTATACGCCAATACCAGCTCAGAGTACTGTAACTTAAAAAAGTCGCTGAAAGTTACAGCTACTTCCTCAGACGGCACCCCTTTCGACATCCTGCGAAGAAAGCGAATGGAAAAGTCGCCGGCTTGAAAGCTTATATTAAAGCGTTTAGCCCCCCAAGCGCTCGACGGAAACCAGCGCCGAAAGAGTTTGGCGGTATCTTTTTTAAACTCGTCAAACTCGATACCCTTCTCCGCACAAGCATATTGTCGTGCGAGCACATCTATGCAGAAGTAAAAGAGCTTCGTTGTAACGCTCTTACCGCTGCCCTGAGGACCGATCAAAACGGTCACTGGCGCCAACTCAAAGCGCGCAAGCTTGATGCAGCTAAAGTCCTCTATGGTTAGCGTAATCATGCACTTCCCCCTTACACCCCTGCCCCATGCATACATTCTTCGGCAGGAGCAAGTGTAGAGGAGGAAGCGCTTACGAAGAGGTATGCCCAAGCGGCTCACAACTTGTAAGTATTGAGCCCGCCTTCCAGCCAGCACTCTGTTTGGATCATAAGATATCATCTTGCATTATGACCTATGGCTCATAATAATATGGTATCTTTTGAGCGACTCGAAGGGGCATTTATGAGCAGGCTGGCATATTATCGGGTATCGACTGGCGATCAGTCCATTGAAGCGCAGCGCTCTTCACTGCCAGGGCCTTTCGACAAGGAGTTTGCAGACGAGGGCGTTTCCGGTGCGATCCCAGCCGAAAGCCGTCCGGGATTTGCCGCCATGCTCAACTATGTTCGAGAGGGGGATACCATTCACGTTGCCTCTATCGACCGGCTTGGACGCGACGCTCTTAATGTCCAAGCGACTGTGCGGAAGCTCATCGAAAAGGGCGTCACCGTTGAAGTGCTTGGCCTTGGCGCTATCGCAAAGGGCGTAGGCGAACTCATTGTCGCCGTTCTCGCTCAAATTGCAGATATGGAGCGCACCCGGATCAAGGAGCGCTGCGATGCAGGCAGGGACGCAGCCAGAGCATCGCTAACGACAACAGGGAAGACCCATAGAGGGAAGGCAAGCCTTGGACGACCAATGGCAAACGATGCAGCAACCGTTGCGCGTTGGCGTACCGAACACGAGGCAAGCATCCAAGTGACAGCTACTCATTTCAATTTGTCACCAGCAACGGTGAAACGGTACTGCGCATCTACTAATACAATTAAGTCGAAAGCTTAAATTGTATGTACCAACGCTTGCCGCATCAACCCGCGAGATGCTATAGACAGATTTACCTTGCAGCCGGCGAAGGGCAATTCAGCTCTTCCCGTAAAAAAGGAGAACATTAGGAATATTGAAACTTGACCGATACGACACCCAAAGAGGCCATTGGCCTAAAGTGCTACGATTGTAATTATGACGAATTATCTGCTGGTACATTTTTACAGCAGACCGCCGCCTGTATAAATACAAGTTGCCCATTGCATGAGCATCGCCCCCTTCCTCGATCCTGTCGAGTTGGTGGTGAAATGGATGTCGATGCTATACGAGAAATTCGAGAAATGATTGATCGGGTAAATCGGGAGCGAACCAACCGGTAATGACCCTTCAAACGACCGGCAAACCCGGTCGTTTCGAGCGCCACAGCGCAATCAGGGCCTTCCCATAGGGGAGAGGCCCTTTTCCTGGCCCACGGCCTGCCGCGCGTCAGTTGACTGGCTTTTCACGCCCACCTCTGCACGAAATTCGGCCCGCCCGTTGAAACCAACACAGATCAGCTTAGGCGCCAGATTTCGATACGGCAATTCTAGCCGCGTCGGAACAGCCCAATTTATAGCCAACTCAACAATCAACTAACCAAAACGTTAATAAACTGAAATTCACGCCCTTCGGCAATCATCTAGAATAATTCTCTTTGTTTCACCTCTGGAGGAAGTAACTCTTTTTCCTACAAAAACTAACTCTTTGTCTGTCGAGATATTGTCTCCGTGCAAAGACCAAGTTAGGTAATGCTTATTTCCATGATTGAATACATCAGACTTCCTGACAGGAATAATTTTCCTCAACTCTGAAATGTAGGCCCGACCATTTCCAGTTTTTGTATTAAATCTTGTCATATTACCAGTAAATTCGCGGGGATTCTTATCGATATCCCTAGTATGAACCCACGAACTCGTCTCGTGATCGAACATTAACAACGTTGACCTAGGCCGCTCAAGCGATACAACAGCACCCTCTACATCAATTGATCGATGTGCCTGCTGGAGACTTCCTTCTAGCTTTTCAGAAAGTTCATCAAAGAAGGGTTCATCACTGATCAGTTTTTGCTCTACATATTTGGTGTCAGCCTCAACTTCGAGATTTCCGGTAGCTCTAGCCAGCGCAACGCGGGTAAAATCGTAGTAAGCATCCGCGTTAAGGGGCGCCGATTTTGGCTTCCGGGAAAATTTGGCCCTGATGTCGAATAAGATACTACCACGACGAGGCGAGCTGAAAGTCAGCGAGGCTCCTTTGAGCGCCGTTGCCTTCATAACGGTTTCATCGTTCAAGAAAGCGTGGGTGGTGAGTTGGAGCGCCTTGGCGAAACCATGAAATGACTGCGAGCCATCGTACAGGCCAAGCCCATCATCATTAATCGCCTCGCTCTTGAAACGAAGCTTCAACGCAAAAGTTTGATCCACAAGTATTCCCCCTGTCGCACGCATGCTGTAGCGGACGGTGGATAGCGTCAATATGCGACAGCAAGTTTATTGAGAAAGCGCTCCAACTGCATGGGGTCTACCTGTACCGTGCGGCTTTGCGGAAGACGTAATTATCAGCTCGCCATGCATCGCATCGGAGTACTACGTGCCAAATCGGTTTGAATGGAGTGAGATCGTCATAGTAGGCGCGATAGGTGGCATTGCGGGTAGCTGCCTAGCCTTTGCCATCCGCCTAGGCGCCTCAGTCGACAATCTACTCAACTTCTTTGGAGGTGCGGTAGGCAGCGGGCTTGCAGTTGTAGCCAGCCTTTGGCTTGAAAGCCGGAAGCGTGCGCGAGGGCTAGAGCAGATGATGGTATCCCTCGTTACGACCGCCAGTGTGGCAATGCGTTTTCCGGCAATAGCCGACGAACTGATGTCTCCGCTGATCTTGACCTTTCAGCAAAGTGCTGCGGCATTTGAAGCATCCAGGCTTGGCGCAAGCATCGACAATCCACTTCACCAATACGCGTTCCAGTCAGCACTTTTTTGGCTGAAACGAGCGCTTAAAGAGATGGAAGAGAGCATGCAGGCCTTTGCCGAAGGCAAAATTACGCAAGCTCAATTCGGCATCGTTTGCCGCGCTCAGGCTCAAGCAATCCTTAGCCCCATTGAGGGCTTCCTCGCTCAACCTGGACTGCCAAAACAGCCCTTACAAACATTTAGCTATCTCAAGAAGAAGACGGAAATTGAACAGCAAAAGGAAGCGGCATAAATTATATAAAGTCGCCAAGTCCATTAAGACCGTGAACTTCACCAACTGCGCTGATTGTCGAACAGGCTATGTTCGTCACTGATACAGTCACTCCTCCCATCACCTTCTTGTCATCCTCGAACCTGTCTTCAATCGCGTAGAAGCTGTTGCCTTATAGCTTCAAAAAGAGATCGCAGAGCTTGAGCAGCATTCGACGGCTTTTCGAGCGTCCGAACTCGGATTTTCGATGTTTCTCATCAGCGAACGCATCGCCAGCATCCTTCTTAGCTCAAAATCGAGTTCGCATATGACCAGCCAATTGGGCGGTCTATAAAAGCCGCAAACCATCGGTCGACGGTGAAGAAGTTCGCAAGCTGCGCCATGAGGGCCTTGGCCCTAGCAGATTGCTAAACGCCTCGGCATTGGGCGCGCAAGCGTCTATCGCGCGTTAAACGCTGATGCTTGAACCCTATTTGATGCCGCAAGCCGCATCAAATAGGTAAAACCCCAGTCCGTGATTTTGAATGACTGGGAGGCAGCATTGCTTAGAATGCCTTTTTCTACAATTTTAGAGTATTGCGCAACAACTGATTGAAAAGCTTAAGCAGATTCTTCGTCAAATTTAGTCCAAAAATCGATATCATCGACAAGATGCTTATAAAACATGAGATATTCAGCTGTATCTCGATAATCGACGTACGGAGACGCATTCGTCCCACGCTCGCGTTTCATGTGAGCTATTCGTCGGCGCCTTATTTCAAATAATCTATGAACATCCTCTGCCGAGATTTCGACGAAGGGTTTATTGTTGCCGCCGACAAGCATTTTAGCACAAGGTTGTTCGATCGAATTTATACATTTCATGCCTATCTTGCTATCTAAAGTTTTAGAAAATCTAAATACACCATTAAATATCAATTGAGCAGTTTCAATTGCAATAACCTTTCCCACGCGAGCCTTCCGAAGAGCTCCCGTGCTTATCTTTGAAAATTCAGCAAAAACTGAATAGTTTATGCCGAAATCAATAAGAATTTCATCAATCAGGCTAGATCTAATCATACAAAACATCAAGATTTCTTTGCCTGGGAATTGCAAGACATCTTGATAATTAAACTCAAATCCATCTTTCAGATGAAGTTGTGCAGCATCAAGAACGCTACGGTTTAGGCTGCCTTTATCGAAAGAAGCACCTTCGAGATGCGCAAACCGGAGATCAGCCCCGTCAAAATTTAACCCTGTGAGGTTTTGGTTTGTCAAATCCAAAGAGGTCAAATCGGCACCGTTATAGAACCGAAAGGGATCCCGCCCTGACAGAATAGCAAGCGACATCAAATCACTTGCCTCAGAATGCAAAATTTTTACGACCGAAGCGTATTTATCGTGCATCTATCCCTCGACAACAACCATGTCTGCGATAAATAAATTCGAAAAGCGGTCCTCAAGACCGCCCGAGGTCAGCTCGAGATCCCTTAGAATTAACTTAAGATGCTGCACAGCAGCAGCAATATTATTCTTAGGGAATGCGACTTCCTTTAACGTATCTATAATGCCATCACCTTTTAGCTTTAAATCTGTGATAGATATGTCATCTAACTTGCATGATACCAAAGCTTTAATTACCGGTTCAAGCACCGGCCTGCCCGAAGATATATGTTTGACCGCTAATCTCGGCTTTTCGACAGGGTCCCATGGTTGCCCATCCAAATAAGAACCATGTCCCGGGGTCAATTCCCATGCATACTCCTGCGGGCCCAATGGGAAAGGCATCGCAATAATTCTGGGTATTTCTTGCACTACCTTGATTTGATCTTCACGAGAGCTTGAACGTGAATGACCAGACTTCGCGGATAAAACAACGCTCAGAGATTCAGGAGTAACTTTACCACCGCCTTCGATGTTGCTTTTCGCCTCATTCCTGGCGGAGACAATCTTGGAGTATTCTGCCTTGTCCGAAGGTATGTGCCTAGCGACCGAACTCCGATCGATTTGGAGAGGCTTTTCCAATTGCAAAGTGAGCAGGGCACGTTTCAATGCAACGTTAAAGGTAAACGGAAAATCAGGATCGTCTCCCCCCACTCTTCCGTTTTTGAAGCTCATTTCAACATGGACTGAAACCAAATCACCATCGTAATGCATCGGTCCATGCCAAGCATCAATAGCCAAGACTTGAGACAACACTCGCCTTTGATTACTCACACCGTCTTCCCATTCGCATTCTATCTAAATCCGACATGCTTTACGCCAATTTTGATAGCGTTGTGAATGGGCAATCATCGGCTTCTATCTGAGTGCGTCACCGAAGTGCTATAGGAACTCGCTCTTTCCACCAAGGAAAGAGCTCGGCATCTTCTATGTGCCCGTCGCGGTGAAGCCAGCGCCCAACCGCTACGACATGACGCCAGTGGCGTTTGATAACCGCCTCAGCACCTTTCCAACCGTCAATGAAAGCTTCGCGGACAATGGTTGGATCGCACCAATGAAGTCGCAAATGAACCTTCGCAAGGTCATGATCCTGGGGCAAAGCGCAATCAGCTTGGGCCAGTATCTTTGCATATTGGTGGGCGTTAATCAAACGCGTTGCCCCGCATTCTCTGCGGAAACGAGCCTCAGCAACCGGTCCCGCTAGCAGGTCAATCACGTCGGCTTTAGCAGCGGCGATCAGATTTTCTCGCAGCCCCGCCGCTACGAGTTGCTCAGCCATGCCAGAATTGAAACGAGCGTTTCCCTTGGTGAACCCAAGCGCATCATGAGGAAGCTGCGTCAGAGAGACGTGATCTTCCCATCGCGGGGGATGGCTCGATAGCATAGATATGGCGTGACCGGCTTCATGCACAGCAACGTAAAGCGGTGGGCGTTTCATGCCGTCTTGATGGCGGGTCTCTGGTCTACGATCCAGCCCATTCTAGAGCGTATCGAGTGCGAGACAATTTGTGAGACAATCGCCCTCAAAAACCATCTAAGCCATTGATTTTGCATAGATGGTGAGCCCTGCTGGGTTCGAACCAGCGACCTACTGATTAAAAGTCAGTTGCTCTACCGACTGAGCTAAGGGCCCCCGTTGCCGGGATCAGCCGGCGAAGCGGCTGTGAAGGCGTCACCTAGGGGCAGGGCGCGGCTTGGTCAAGCGGGCATGAAGCTGATTGATCGTAAGACCCGTCAATGGGTCGCGCCAGGGGCCGGCAATCCGGCGCGCGGGGCCGAGGACGAAGTCGCGGCTGCGGAAGGCGGGGTGCGGCAGGATCAGGCTTTCCTCGCCCTCTCCGCCCGCCCAGGGACCACCGCTCCACAGGACGAGATCGAGATCCAGCACCCGCGACCCCCAGGCCTGGCCCTGGCGGCGGCGACCGAACTTGTGTTCGATCTTGTGCAGCTTGTGCAGCATCTCGTCGGGTTCGCGTTTGCTGCGCACCACGGCCACGCCGTTGGCGTAACGGCGGCGCGAGGGGCCGATCGGCGCGCTTTCGATCACCGGCGAGGCGGCCATGACCTCGTACTTGCCGTTATCCAGCGCCGCCAGCGCCGCAGCCAGCACCTTGCGAGGGCCGCCGTGGCGCGGGTGGCGCATGTTGGATCCGAGCGCGACGAGATAGTGATGCCTGGCCAAGTTCGATGCCCCCCGATTATGCTGTTAATACCGGGGCTTGTATCAGATATCCTGCGCGATGCGCGTGTAGAGTTGCGGGCGGCGATCGCGGAAGAAGCCCATGCCCGCGCGATGCTTGGCCGCACGCGCGAGGTCGATGGTGGAGACCAGCACGCCAGTCTCGTCCTTGCCGAACTCTGCGACATAATCGCCCCATTCGTCGGAGATGAACGAGTGGCCGTAGAAAGTCTGTTCGGTGCCGCATTCCGATTCGACGCCGATGCGGTTGGCTGCGATCACCGGCATGCAGTTCGATACCGAATGGCCCACCATCGCCCGGCGCCACATGCGGCTGGTGTCGAGCGTGGCGTCGTAGGGCTCGGAGCCGATCGCGGTGGGATAGAACAGCAGTTCCGCGCCCATCAGCGCCATCACGCGCGCGCATTCGGGATACCACTGGTCCCAGCAGACGCCGACGCCGACCTTGGTGCCGAGTACATCCCAGACCTTGAACCCGTCATTGCCGGGGCGGAAGTAGTACTTCTCCTCGTAGCCGGGGCCGTCGGGGATGTGGCTCTTGCGATAGGTGCCGATGATCTCGCCATCGGTGCCGATCATCGCCAGGGTGTTGTAGTAGTGATGCCCGTCCCGCTCGAAGAAGCTGGTGGGGATGACGATCTTCAGCTTCGCCGCCAGCGCCTTCATCGCGATCACCGAGGGGTGCTCAGCGGTCGGGCGCGCGGTCGCGAAGAGTTCCTCTTCCTCGACCTTGCAGAAGTACGGCCCGGAAAACAGCTCTGGCGGCAGCACGATCTGCGCGCCCTGGGCGGCGGCTTCCTCGACCAGGGTGGAGACGGCGGCGATGTTCTCGCCCTCGTCGGCGGAATTGAGCGCGAGTTGGAGGGCGGCGACGGTGATCTGGGTCATGAAGGCGCCTCTATCAGCCTCGCTTGCGGAACAGAAGGGTCATGCGGTCGCTCTCGCCGATGGCGAGGTACTTCTCGCGGTCCTTGTCCTTCAGCGCCAGGCTGGGCGGCAGAGTCCAGACACCGTCCGGCCAGTTCGCGGTATCCTTCGGGTTGGCGCTGATCTCGGACTGGGCGACGAGATCGAATCCGTTGTCCTTCATGAAGCGGATCACGTCGGCCTCGCGCAAATAGCCCTTGGAGCCGTCGGCATAGTCGGCCGGCGCATCGGGGCGGGCGCGGTGCTGCTCGATGCCCACCAGGCCGCCCGGCTTGAGCAGGTCGCGCATGGCGGCGAATTCGCTGCCCGCGATATTCCAGCGCAGCAGGTTGTGCATCATGCGCGGCACGATGATGACGTCGAACGTGCCCTTCTCGCCCTCTGGAATCGCGCCGAGCGTGTAGGCGGCGAACTTGTCGGCGGGCAGGCCGGTGAACTTGGCGACGTCCGCCGGATAGCTCGCCGCGCCCTTGCGGATGCCGTCCTTCGTCTCGGGCTTGAACGCCGGTGCCTCGGGATTGAAGTAGAGCCCGACAAGATGCCCCTGCGGGCCGAGGTAGAGCCCCAGGAACCGCGAGTACCATTCCCCGCCAGGCGCATATTCGCCCACCTTCATGGTCGGGGCGACGCGGAAGAAGCTCAGGGTCTCCACCGGATGGCGATACTTGTCGCGCGCACGGTCCTCCTTGCGGGAAGGGTTGGAGGCAGCGAGTTCGAGCAGCGCCTCGCAGCCCTTGCAGGCTTCGGCCTCGGTCTTTTCGTCGGCGGCACTGGCAGCGCTCGGCATGGCGATGACGCCGAGAAGGGACGAAAGGGCGATGAGGGCGCGGCGCATGTCGATTCTCCCGTGGGATGGGTGGATGGATGTGAACCTAGTTTGCGCCCGCCCAATGACAAGCCACTCAAGTGTACCTATCTAGCGACAAAATCTCCCCTCATGAGGACATGCAAGACAATGGAAACGGCAATCGTTGCAGGCGGGTGCTTCTGGTGCACCGAGGCGGTGTTCCGCGACGTCATCGGCGTGGATTCCGTGGAAAGCGGCTATATCGGCGGCACCGTGCCGAGCCCCACCTACAAGCAGGTCTGCGAAGGCACTACCGGCCATGCCGAGGCCATCAAGGTGCACTACGATCCTTCCGTGCTGTCCTACGGCGACCTGCTCGACGTGTTCATGGGAACCCATGACCCGACGCAGCTCAACCGCCAGGGCAACGACGTGGGTACACAGTACCGTTCGGCGATCTTCCCGCTGGACGAGACGCAGGCCGCCGAAGCCAAGGCGGCCGTCGCCCGTTCGAACGAGGACAACGGCGGCAAGGTCGTCACCACGATCGAGGGCTTCGCGGACGGCAGCCAGAACGACGAGTGGTATCCGGCTGAGGACTACCATCAGGAATACTGGGACGGCGAAGGCCAGCGCAATCCCTATTGCCTGGCGGTGATCCCGCCCAAGCTGATGAAGCTGCGCAAGAGCTTCCAGAACAAGGTCAAGGGCTGACCTGAAAAACGGCCTCTAGAACATCTGCTTTCGCCGTGTCTCACCATGAGACACGGCGAAACCAACGCTATCCAAACCTTCCCGGACAAGTACTTAGCTCGCCTATCGATCCGTTCCATTGGCGAGTCCCATCATGTCCCGTCTCCGCAAGCTGTCGCTTTCCGCCGCTGTTGCCGCCGTCGCTTTCGCGGCCAGCCCCGTGCTCGCCTCCTCGGGCATGATCGCCGGGATCGACGTGCTGAAGACCTGGAACCTGGTGGTGCTAGGCGACCTCACCTCCTCTTCCGAGGTGGAGGGCCGAACCTTTGTCGGCGGCAATCTCGACGGCAATTCGTCGAACTACCAGATCACCACCCTGCCCCCGTCCTCCACAGGCACGCCGGGCCTGACCGTGGTGGGTGACGTGAACGGCGGCCACAAGAACCTCAACAACGGCTCCGGCGCGATCGTAGGCGGCAACGTCAACAGCGGCCTCAACCTCAACGGCGCGGCGCAGACGGTGCAGGTGGGCGGCACGATCAGCAACACCAACGTCAACAACAACACCGTCACCTCCGGCCTCGCCGCCAGCAATCCGCAGTTCGCGCAGAACCTCTCGCAACAGAAGAGCCTCATCGAAACCTCGATGGAAGGCCTCAGCCATTCGATGAGCACCGAGACGGCCAACAGCCAGCTCACCATCAGCGGCAATCGCGGCACCTTCAACGCCCAGCCCGGCGCGAACGGCGTGGCGGTGTTCAACATCTCCGCCGCCGACCTCGACAAGATCGGGGAGATCCAGTTCAACCTCAACGGCGCCGATACCGCGATCGTCAATGTCTCGGGCAAGTCGATCAGGCTGGACGACAACTTCCTCGGCGGCACCGCCAACCTCGGTGAAAACGTCGTCTGGAACTTCCACGAGGCCGAGAACCTCTCCCTGACCACCGCCTGGGGCGGCTCGGTGCTGGCACCCGGCGCCGATGCGACGACGGCGAACTACATCCAGGGTTCGGCGGTGTTCGGCAATCTCGTGCAGAACGGTGAGATGCACGTCGGCACTTACACCGGCGGCTACACCCCGGGCGGGCCGGGCAGCTCGACCAGCTCCGGCGGGTCGTCTGGCGGCGCGACCGACGTGCCGGAGCCGGGCATGGTCGGATTGTTCGCACTGGGCCTGGGGGCGCTGGTGTTCTGGCGCCGTCGGCGCGCGGTCGCGGCTTAAGAACAAGGGTTGAAACAGGGGCCATCGCCCCTGCACCCCGTTACTGTCTAGGTCGGGTGCTACCGACCCGTTACGCGCCCATGGCAGCGTCGGGAGACCTAATGGCTGCGCCGCAGGGAGCGCACTACCGATAGGGCGCGCACAAGGTCGACATTCCGAGGGTCCGGGGGATCATCCCCCGGGTCTTCCCCTTACTTCTGCCACCGCCCGACGAAAAACCCGTCCAGCCCGCCGACCTCGGCCAGCATCCCCGGATCGGTCCGCACCCAGCCCTCGCTCGTCGGCTCCAGCCCGTCCGGCAGTTCCGAACCCGTGACCGGAACCGGCGTCAGCGCAACCTTGTCCGCCTGATCCTCGCCCTCTTCCACTTCCAGCGAGCAGACCGCGTAGACCAGCTGCCCGCCCGGCTTGAGCCAGCCCGAGGCGCGTTCCAGCATCTTTTCCTGGAGCGCGGTCATCTCCTCGATCTGGCGCTCACCGATGCGGTGCAGCACATCGGGGTGGCGGCGCGCGGTGCCCGTGGCGGTGCAGGGCGCGTCCAGCAGGATGGCGTCGAACTGTTCCTCCGGCTCCCAGGCGAGGACATCGGCCTGCACCACTTCGGCTTCGAGACCGATGCGCTTGAGGTTGTCCCGCAGCCGTTCGAGGCGGCGCTTGGAGTTGTCGAGCGCGGTGACCTGCCAGCCAGCCGCCGCCAGTTGCAGCGTCTTGCCGCCCGGTGCGGCGCAGAGATCGAGCGCCTTGCGCCCCTCTCCCGCGCCGAGCAGCCGCGCGGGCAGGCTGGCGGCCAGGTCCTGCACCCACCAGGCGCCGTCGCGGAACCCTTCGAGGTGCTCGACGGCGGTGCCGCGCGCCAGGCGGACATGGCCCGGCATCAGCGAGGTGCCGCCGAGGCGCTCGGCCCATTCGGCAGTCTGCTCGGGATAGCGCAGCGCCAAATCTAGCGGCGGCGGCTCGGCAAGACCGGCGGCGATCGCTTCCCCGCGAGCGCCCCAGCGGCCCGCCACATCCTCGGGCAGGGTCGGTACTTCGGGAAGAGCGACCTCGTTCTTGGTCAGGGTGGAGAACACGCCGTGCGCAAGGCGGCGGGGGCCGCCCATCAGCAGCGGCAGGCCGGTGGCGATCACCGCGTGGGCGGGCGTCTCCAGCCGCAGCACTTGCGCGAGCATGATCTGGAGCACCGCGCGCGCCTTGGCGTCGGGGGCGAGCGGCAGGCGGGTGGCGCTGTCGATCAGTTCGTCGAGGTCGGTGCGCCAGCGCAGCACTTCGCCGGCAATGGCGCGGGCGAGCGCCCGGTCTGCATCGCCGCCGACGCGCGCAAGGGCGGAGCCGCCTGCCTGGTCGAGCGTTTCGCCCCGCCGCAGCACGGCATCGATAAGGTTGAGCGCGGCACGGCGCGCCGGAAGGCCGGGAATGTCCATTCGCTGCCCCTATAGCGGATTGCGTTTCGGCGCCACCTTCACCACATGGAGATCATGACACAGCGCGCCACCAAGCGGCCGGACGGCTTCACCAAGCCCGCCCACTGGACCAACGACCCGGCGCCCGCGCCTTCGCCCGAGGCTGCGAAGGGCGGCGACGGCGCGGAAGAGCAGGACCCGGACGGGATCTCTCCCACCCGCTACGGCGACTGGGTGCGCAACGGCATCGCCATCGACTTCTGATCTGATGGCGTGAGGAAGCGCCGGAAGATATCCGTTGGAAGGTAGCCGTTGGAAGGTATCCGTCGTCCCGGACTTGATCCGGGACCGCTGGCAATCCTTTAGGCGCGCCCCTCAAGATATGCGCCTCTTCTTCACGGCGTAATAGCGCCAGCCCTCAAACGAGGCGCGGCTCGGCCAGCGGTCCCGGATCAAGCCCGGGACGGCGATGCAAACCGCGCCATCCTCTCTCGCTTACCAATCCCGCGCCATGCCGGGCAGGCGCTCGACGAGAAAGTCGATCCAGGCCCTGGTCTTCGCGGCTGGACGCCGGGTGCGGTGCGTCACGGCATGGACCGCGCCGAGATCGAGCAATTCGGCACCAAGGTCCAGCTCCACCAGCCGTCCTTCCACGATCGCCCGGTCCACGAAGAAGCGCGGACCGTAGACCAGGCCCATGCCCGCCACCGCCGCCTGCGCCAGCACCTGCCCATTGTTGGCATGAAGCGCGCCGCGCACCGCCACCGACCGGGTGCCGTCTCGCCCGAAGCTCCAGCGCGTGGCTCCGGTCTCGCCGCTGAGGGTGTAGCCAAGGCAGTCATGCGCCGCGAGGTCGTCCAGCGAACGCGGTATACCGCGCCGTTCCAGATAGCCGGGGGCGGCGCAGACCACCATGCGCACCGGAGCCAGCTTGCGCGCGACGAGGTTGCTGTCCGCCAGCCTGCCGATCCGCACGGCCACGTCCCAGCGCTCTTCCAGCAGATCGACGACGCGGTCGTTGAGGCCGAGTTCCACGGTCACGGCCGGATGGCGGGCATGGAACGCTGTCACCAGGTCCACCAGATAGGCGCTGCCGAAAGCCGCCGGGCCGGAGACGCGCAGCAGGCCCTCCACCGAGGCCGAGCGGGCCATGGCCTCGGCATCGGCTTCGTCCAGTTCGGCCAGCACGCGCTCGGCCTTGTCGAGATAGGCGGCGCCCGCCTCGGTCAGTGCCAGCCGCCGCGTGGTGCGATTGACCAGGGTGGCGCCGAGGCGCTGCTCCAGCGCATTGAGGTGCTTGGCCGCCATGGCAGGCGACATCGCCAGATCGCGCGCCGCCGCCGAAAGTCCGCCCAGCCGGATCGCCGTGACGAAGACCTCGATGCTTTTCAGCCGATCCATTCAACACCCATGGTATAAAGTTCTTCAACAAACCGCATGATTATCACCTTCAAGGCGAAGGTCTAGATAGGCTGCGAAAGGATCGCTCCCTCATGACCCTCCCGAATTCCAACATTTCCGCCACCGCTCCCTACGGCGCCTTCATTCTGCGCGTGGCTCTCGGCGTGCTGTTCCTCGCCCATTTTGCGCTCAAGCTGTTCGTTTTCACTCCTGCCGGGGCAGCCGGCTTCTTCGGCAGCCTGGGCCTGCCTCCGGCGCTCGCCTATGTGACGATGGCGGCGGAACTGCTTGGCGGCCTGGCGCTGATCCTGGGAATCTACGCCCGCGCCGTGGCGCTGGCCTTGCCCCCCCTCCTGCTCGGCACCATCGTCCTGGTGCATGGAGCGAACGGCTTCTTTTTCGACGGCAAGGGCGGCGGCTGGGAATATCCCGCCTTCTGGTCGATCGCCCTCCTTGTCCTGGCCCTGATCGGCGACGGCGCCCACGCGCTCGTCCCGACACGGCGAATCTGAAGGAACTCGTCATGACCCGCCAACCCAGCTTCTTCATTCCGCACGGCGGCGGCCCCTGCTTCTTCATGCCCGACCCGCAAGGCAACTGGGCCTCCATGGCCGAGTTCCTGCGCGGCCTGCCCGAGCGCCTGCCCGAGGCGCCCAAGGCGATCCTCGTGGTCTCGGGCCACTGGGAAACCGACGGCTTCGCCTTCACCGGCGCCGAGCGCCCGGAACTGTTGTTCGATTACTACGGCTTCCCGCAGCACACCTACGACTTGCGCTTCGACGCGCCGGGCTCTCTCGCGCTGGCCGAGCGCGCCAGCCAACTCCTGCGCGAAGCCGGCTTCGCCGCCGGCCCCGACGCCGCGCGCGGCTACGACCACGGCGTGTTCATTCCGCTCAAGGTCGCCTGGCCCGACGCGGACGTTCCGGTGATCGAGATGTCGCTCGACCGCTCGCTCGATCCAGCGCTGCACCTCGCGGCCGGACGGGCCCTGGCCCCGCTGCGTGACGAGGGCGTGCTGATCCTGGGATCGGGCATGAGCTTCCACAACATGCGCGGCTACGGCAATCCGGCCTCCACAGAGCCCTCGCAGGCCTTCGACAAATGGCTTACCCAAGCGGTCGAGACCAGCGCCAAAGAGCGGGCCGAAGCGCTCGCACATTGGGCGGAAGCGCCCGGCGGCCGCTTCTCCCACCCGCGCGAGGAGCATCTCCTGCCGCTGATGGTGGTGGCGGGAACTGCGCAGGGAGCGGGGCAGAAGGTCTATTCGGACCTGGTGCTCAAGACGGCGATTTCGGCGTTTCGGTTCGATTGATCCGATCACCCCGTCGTCCCGGACTTGATCCGGGACCGCTGGCCGAGCCGCGCCCAACTCCAGGCTGGGCTACGACGTTGCGGCGTTTGGCGGCCTACTACAAGCCTTGCGCCTAAAGATTGCCAGCGGTCCCGGATCAAGTCCGGGACGACGGCCTATCGCTCTCTCAAGGGCCTATCGCTCTCCCTCAATGCAGCAATTCGCATCGATTCCGCCCACCGCGCTTGGCGGCGTAGAGCGGGCCGTCCGCCGCTGCAATCCAGTCTTCCACCGTCGCGATGGACGCGCTCAACGGGGCAATGCCGAAGCTGGCGGTCACGCGGATCGTCGAACCGCCGGGCAGTGCGATATCCTGCTGCGCCAGCGTCACGCGGAACCGCTCGACCGCCACCAGCGCATCGAGGGCTTCCGTTTCCGGCAGCAGCACCGCGAACTCCTCTCCGCCCAGTCTGCCAAGAAAATCGACCGGCCGCGTCGCGCCGACCACGGTGGCGGCCATCTCGCGCAGCACCGCGTCCCCCGCCGGATGGCCGTGGGTGTCGTTGACCTGCTTGAAGTGGTCGAGGTCGATCAGCACCATGCAACTGGGCCTGCCGTAGCGACGGAAGCGATCCATCTCCTGCTTGGCCTTGTCCAGGAAACCGCGCCGGGTCAGCGCGCCGGTCAGCTGGTCGCGTTCGGCAATGCGGCGCAGTTCCAGCTCGTTCATGACGATGCGGGCGAAGTTGCCCAGGATCGCCACTTCGGCCTCGTTGAAGTCACGCACCTTGTCATCGATGGCGCAGAGCACGCCGACGTTGTAGCCCTCCGGCGTCAGCAGCGGGATGCCCGCATAGCTGCGCACGTTGGGATCGTCAGTGACGAAGGGGTTTTTCGCGAACCGATCGTCCAGCCGCGCGTCCGAGATCAGGAAGGGCTCGCTTTGCTGGATCGCATAGGTGCAGAACGAGACGTTGCGCGGGGTTTCGGAAGCACCGATGCCGCTGCGCGCCTTGAACCACTGGCGGTCGGCGTCGATCAGGGTCACGGCGGCCATCGGCACTTTCAGCACGGCCCGCACCAGCGAGACGACATGCTCGAACGCTTCCTCCGGCTCGCTGTCGAGCACGTCGAGATTGCGCAAGGCGGCGAGGCGGCCCTGCTCGTCGTTGAGGATGGGCTGAGGGACCATAGGCTGGGGGAGCATGGGCTGAGGGAGCATTCAGGCGTTCCGATCCCACCGCGTCGAAAGCGGCGATGTTGATCCAGTAATCGGAGCCCACCGGTTCGACCCGCCGGTGCCCGATCGCGAGAGGGGGCACGAGCCGCCGTCATGCGATCATGCCGATTCCCGGCTGCGGCTCCCTATCCACGTAGGCATCCCTAGAGCAGGATTAACTTCCTGAAAACGCCCGTCGTCTTCCGTGCAGTGCAATCTGCATCAATTTTTCGCGCTCCCCGCAACGTTCCGGAGATATGTCAGGGGCTTATCTCGATCGGCGTACCGTCGGGCACGGATTCGTAGAGCGCCTCGATTTCCGGGTTCGAGACGGCGATGCAGCCGTCCGTCCAGTCTCCGGGCACGCGACCTTTCTGAAGCCCGTTGGGTTGGCCGTGGATCATGATCATCCCGCCCGCCGAGCGCCCGCGCGCAGCGGCATAGGCACGGTCCGCCGCGCTGGGATAGGAGATGTGGAGCGAGAGGCGATACCGGCTTTTCGGATTGCCCCAGTCGATCTCGTAGCGGCCTTCGGGAGTGCGCTCGTCGCCTTCGAAGCGCTTGGGGCCGGTGGGCTCGTCGCCGAGCTGGATGTGCTCGATCACATGGACGAGCCGGTCGCCGGTCCAGAGTTCCATGGTCCGCGCCGCCTTGCGCACGCGAATCAAGTCGATTTGGGGAAGCTGGAGAGCAGGCTCGACATCCGCAGCGCCAAGCAAAAGCAGGAGCGGCGCGAGTCTGCACCCGCGCCGCACCGAATCAATCCAGGAAGGGATCGCGCACGAGGATGGTGTCCTCGCGCTCGGGGCTGGTCGAGACCAGCGCCACCGGCGTTTCGATCAGTTCCTGCACGCGCTGGATATACTTGATCGCCTGGGCGGGCAGATCGGCCCAGGAACGGGCGCCGGCGGTGGTGCCCTGCCAGCCGTCCATTTCCTCGTAGATCGGCTCGACCTTGGCCTGGTCGGCGGCGTGGCTGGGGAAATAGTCCAGCACTTTTCCGTTCAGGCGGTAGCCGGTGCAGATGCGGACCTTCTCGAAGCCGTCGAGCACGTCGAGCTTGGTCAGCGCGATGCCGGTGACGCCCGAGATCGCGCAGGACTGGCGCGTGAGCACCGCGTCGAACCAGCCGCAGCGGCGCTTGCGGCCGGTGACGGTGCCGAATTCATGGCCTCGCTCGCCCAGGCGCTGGCCGGTCTCGTCCTCCAACTCGGTCGGGAACGGGCCCGAGCCGACGCGGGTGGTATAGGCCTTGACGATGCCCAGCACGAAGCCGGTGGCCGAGGGGCCGAGGCCCGAACCCGAAGCCGCCGTGCCCGAAACCGTGTTCGAGCTGGTGACGAAGGGATAAGTGCCGTGGTCGACGTCGAGCAGCACGCCCTGCGCGCCTTCGAACAGGATGCGGGCGCCGGCCTTGCGCACCTGGTTCAGGCGCTTCCACACTGGCTCGGCGAACTGGAGCACGAAAGGCGCGATTTCGCGCAGTTCGTTAATGAGTGCCTCACGGTCGACCGGCGGCTGGTTGAAGCCGGCGCGAAGTGCGTCGTGGTGCGCGCAAAGGCGGTCGAGCTGCGGCTCCAGCGCATCGAGGTGCGCAAGGTCGCAGACGCGGATGGCGCGGCGGCCGACCTTGTCTTCATAAGCCGGGCCGATGCCGCGTCCGGTGGTGCCGATCTTGCCCGAACCGGCTGCCGTCTCGCGCAGACCGTCGAGGTCGCGGTGGAGCGGCAGGATCAGCGGGCAGTTGTCCGCGATCGCGAAGTTCTCGGGATTGATCTCGACGCCCTGGCCGCGCAGCTTCTCGACTTCGGCCTTGAGGTGCCAGGGATCGAGCACCACGCCGTTGCCGACGATCGACAGCGTGCCGGTGACGATGCCCGAGGGCAGCAGGCTGAGCTTGTAGACCTGGTCGCCGACGACCAGCGTGTGGCCGGCATTGTGGCCGCCCTGGAAACGGACCACGGCATCGGCGCGGCTTGCCAGCCAGTCGACGATCTTGCCCTTGCCCTCATCGCCCCACTGGGCGCCGATCACGGTTACGTTGGCCATGGATATACTCCTCCACCCTGCCACGGTGGATCCAATAACGCCCTTCGACAGGACTCGGCGATATGGATTTGCGTTGGGGCAAAAGCGCCCCGGCTTTTCGCCCGCGCCCTAGTGGCAAGGCGCATGGCTCGTCAAGGGTTGACCGCGCCGTGGTGCCGGAAGTCCCCGTCGTCCCGGACTTGATCCGGGACCGCTGGCCGTACTTTAGGCGCGACCGTTCAGTATGGCCGCCCCCAGCCGCGAGGTGGGCTGTTCACGGCCAGCGATCCCGGATCAAGTCCGGGATGACGGGGTGCGTTATCCTACCGCCCGCTGGCGAATCACAGAGCGACGGCCTCGCCGCCCTCCAGCCTGTGCGAGCAGCCCAGCGCCACCGGATCGTCGCTGTCGGACAGCGCCGCCACCGTCGTCCAGCCGATCGCGCGCTGCTGCCCGGCCACGCGCGGATCGTGGCCCAGCGGCAGGAAGAGCTTGCGCTGCGCCTGCGGCTCGGCAGCCAGCAGGTCCACCAGCGGATCGGGATAGAGCGAGAAGCCCGTGGCCGATTCGGGATGATGCCCCGTCTGGCCAAGGATGCGATAGGTACCGCCTCGCCCAAGGCTTCCGGAAATACCCTCGGCATAGATCGTGAAGCCGAACCACGACTGATACTCGAAGCCGTGGCGCTCGGAAGGATCGAGCGTGATGCGGGCCTTGTCGCCCACGCGCGCGGCGATCTCGCGCAGGCCCGCGATCCGGCTGGCCAGCGCGCCTCCGCATTCGAAAGCCGCAAGACGCTCGATCGCGTTGGCGAAAGGACCGACCGCGTAGAGCAGCGGCAGGTAGCCCTCGCCGCCCACGTCCACCAGGCCGCCCGCGTCCTTGGCGTCCAGCATCTGGCGCACCGCCTCGATACCGGCCTCCGGCAGCGGCAGGGCTTCCACGCTGAGCGTATCGACGAGGTCCGGCAGGGTGAAGTCCACCGAGATCCCGGTGGCGCCCGCCGCGCGCAGGGCCTCGATCGCCAGTTCGACGATCTCGGCGGCGGCGGAAACCGAATCGGTGCCGATCAGCTCGGCGCCAAGCTGGAGCCGCTCGCGGCGCGGGTCGAGGCCGTCGCCCTTGATGGTGCAGACCTGCCCGGAATAGGACAGCCGCAGCGGACGCGGCGCTTCGGCAAGCCCGGTGGCGGCGATCCGCGCGACCTGGGCGGTCATGTCCGAGCGCAGCGCCAGCATCCGCATGGAAACGGAATCGACGAAGCGGAACATGCGGCGCACCTGCACGCCCGCCATGCGGTGCGCGAGCGCCTTCTCGAACTCTATCAGCGGCGTTTCCACGCGCTCATAGCCGTGGCTCGCCAGCACGTCATGCGCCATGCGGCGCACCTGCTGCGAGGCCCAGGCCTGCTGAGGAAGACGGTCGCCCAGTCCTTCGGGCAAGAGATCGCGGTCGTTGTCCTGCATGATGGTGGCGCCCTTAGCGGGGCAGGCGGGAAATGTCGAATGACACCTGCACCTGCGGCGCTCTCTCCCGTGCGAAAGCGAAAGCCTGCGACAATTTGCGTGAAATTTCCTGTCAACAATCGCCCTGCATGACGCTATTCCGCCCGGATCGTCTGGCGGGACGACAGAGCCAATTCCCATCCCTGCATGGGCCGGACCGCCACGCGTGCATCTTGCTCCCCAGCGAGCCTTCCCGCCTTGCGCCCTGCCCCTGCGAACAACGGTCGAGGTCCATGCGCAAGATTTCCCTGCTTTTACTGCCCCTGCTGCTCATCCAGACGCCCGCCCATGCCCAGATGGACGGCGGCGACATGGGAGGCATGGGAGGGTCCGGCGGCATGGGAGGCGGCAGCATGGGGGGCGGAAGGGGTGGCCCCGGCGGCCCTCCGGGAGGCGGCGGCGGCAAGCCTCGCATGCCCAAGCCGATTTCCCGCGCGCACTACGACAAGATCGTCACCGCCCTGTTCCGCGACGCCGACAGCAACCGCGACGGACTGGTGACGCTCGACGAGTTCCACGCCCTCGTGAACGCCCGGCGCGAAGCGGCGATCAAGGCTCGCTTCGCCAAAGTCGATGCCAATGGCGACGGCACGATCTCTGCGGCCGAATTCACC
Organism: Novosphingobium sp. ZW T3_23; assembly: GCF_044987305.1. Lineage (NCBI taxonomy): Bacteria > Pseudomonadati > Pseudomonadota > Alphaproteobacteria > Sphingomonadales > Sphingomonadaceae > Novosphingobium > Novosphingobium sp. ZW T3_23. The sequence goes on along the minus strand of NZ_JBJDRF010000002.1, from coordinate 132,564 downwards.
GCCTGGCAGCAGCAGATGGGCTCGATGGCCTCCGACGATCGCGGCGCTCTGGGCGACCGCGTCGGCCAGATCCCGGAAGTGGTCGCGCCCGACTTCGGCAAGGACGAGGACGACCGCATGCTGGCCGACCTGATCGAGCCGATTTCCGGTACGCTCATCGCCAAGGCCAACGCCAATTACGATGCCGGTGTCTCGATGGAGGAACTGCTCGCCTACGAAGGCGCCAGATTCGATGCCGCAGACACGGACAAGGACGGCTACCTCTCCATGCAGGAACTGCGCCCCAAAGGCGGCGACCGCAATGGTATGCGCGGGCCTGGCGGGATGCCCCCGATGGGATCTCCGCTTCAGCGATAAGTCACGCCGAAAACGAAAGAGGGGCCGGCATCCGAAGACACCGGCCCCTTCCGTTGGGAGCTTCAATCCGTCGTTATCAGACGAACTTGAGCGCCTTGACCGTCTTCACGCCGGGAAGCGCGGTGGCCGCCTTGAGGACGTCCTCCGACACGGCGCTGTCGACCGAGAGCAGCAGCACGGCCTCGCCACCGGCATCGCGGCGACCGAGGTTGAAGGTGCCGATGTTGATCGCGTTCTCGCCCAGCAGGGTGCCGATGCGGCCGATGAAGCCCGGCGCGTCCTCGTTGACGATGTACATCATGTCGCCGGCCAGCTCGGCCTCGACCTTGATGCCGAACAGTTCGACCAGGCGCGGTTCGACGTTGTTGAACAGCGTGCCGGCCACCGAACGCTCGCCGGCCTCGGTCTTCACCGATACGCGGATCAGCGTGTGGTAGTCGCCCTCGCGCTCGGTCTTCACTTCGCGCACTTCAAGGCCGCGCTCCTTGGCGAGGAACGGGGCGTTGACCATGTTCACCGTGTCCGACTGGACGCGCATGAAACCGGCCAGCACGGCGGCGGTGATCGGCTTCTGGTTCAGTTCGGCGGCGGCGCCCTCGACGTGGATCGAGATGCGGGGAACCGAATCGCGGGTCAGCTGCCCGACCATCGAACCCAGCATTTCTGCCAGCTTCATGTAGGGCTTCAGCTTCGGCGCTTCCTCGGCCGAGAGCGACGGCATGTTGAGCGCGTTGGTAACACCGCCGTTGACCAGGAAGTCGGCCAGCTGCTCGGCAACCTGAAGCGCCACGTTGACCTGCGCTTCGGTGGTCGAGGCACCGAGGTGCGGGGTGCAGATGAAGTTCGGCGTGCCGAACAGCGGCGAGTCCTTGGCGGGCTCGGTCTGGAACACGTCGAGCGCGGCACCGGCGACGTGGCCGTTGTCGAGCATGGTCTTCAGCGCGGCTTCGTCGATCAGGCCGCCACGGGCGCAGTTGACGATGCGCACGCCCTTCTTGGTCTTGGCCAGGTTTTCGGCCGAGAGAATGTTACGGGTCTGGTCGGTCAGCGGCGTGTGCAGCGTGATGAAGTCCGCCTTATCGAGCAGGGTGTCGAGATCGGCCTTCTCCACGCCCATTTCGACGGCGCGTTCGGGGGTGAGGAACGGGTCGAAGGCAACGACCTTCATCTTCAGGCCCAGCGCGCGGCTGGCGACGATCGAGCCGATGTTGCCCGCGCCGATCAGGCCGAGCGTCTTGCCGGTGACTTCGACGCCCATGAAGCCGTTCTTCGGCCACAGGCCCTGCTGGGTCTGCGCGTTGGCTTCGGGGATCTGGCGGGCCAGAGCGAAGATCATGGCGATGGCGTGTTCGGCGGTGGTGATCGAGTTGCCGAACGGCGTGTTCATCACGACGACGCCCTGGGCCGAGGCGGCCGGGATATCGACGTTGTCCACGCCGATACCGGCGCGGCCGATCACCTTCAGGTTCTTCGCGGCGGCGAGGATTTCCTTGGTGACCTTGGTCGAGGAGCGGATGGCGAGGCCGTCATAATCGCCGATGCGGGCGATCAGCTGCTCGGGGGTCTCGCCGGTGATGACGTCTACGTCGCAGCCGCGGATCTCGAAGATACGGGCGGCATTGGGGTCCATCTTGTCCGAAATGAGGACGCGGGGCTTGGTCATGGAATTATTCCTTCACTCGTCATCCCGGACCTGATCCGGGATCGGTGGAAGTGTTGGCAGGGCCTTGCCGAGACGGCGCGCGGCCCTGCCAGCGGTCCCGGATCAAGTCCGGGACGACGTGGAATGGTTTAGGCGGCCTTGACGGTCGCGTAGGCCCAGTCGAGCCACGGTCCGAGCGCCTCGACGTCGGCCGTGTCCACGGTCGCGCCGCACCAGATGCGCAGGCCCGGAGGGGCATCGCGGTATCCGGCGACGTCATAGGCCGCGCCTTCCTTTTCGAGGAGAGCTGCGAACTTCTTGATGAAGTCTGCATCCGCACCCTCGACCGAGAGGCAGACCGAGGTCTTGGAGCGGGTGCCGCTGTCCACCGCGAGGTGAGAGAGCCAGTCACGCTCGGCGACGATCTTGTCCAGCGCGTGGGCATTGGCGTTCGAGCGGGCCTTCAGCCCTTCGAGACCGCCGAGACCCTTGGCCCATTCCAGAGCGAAGATCGCGTCCTCGACGGCGAGCATCGAGGGGGTGTTGATGGTTTCGCCCTTGAACACGCCCTCTGCCAGCTTGCCCTTCGAGACAAGGCGGAACACCTTGGGAAGCGGCCAGGCCGGGGTGTAGTTCTCAAGGCGTTCGACCGCGCGGGGGCCGAGGATCAGGACACCGTGGCCGCCCTCGCCGCCCAGAACCTTCTGCCAGGAGAAGGTGGCGACGTCGATCTTGGACCAATCGATGTCGTAGGCGAAGACCGCCGAAGTGGCGTCTGCGAAGGAGAGGCCGTCGCGGTCGGCCGGGATCCAGTTGGCGTCCGGAACGCGCACGCCCGAAGTGGTACCGTTCCAGGTGAAGAGCACGTCGTCGGACCAGTCGATCTTGTCGAGGTCGGGCAGCTGGCCGTAATCGGCGCGGAACACGGTGGGTTCCAGCTTGAGCTGCTTGACGGCGTCGGTAACCCAGCCCTCACCGAAGCTTTCCCAAGCCAGCGCGGTCACGCCGCGGGCGCCGAGCATGGTCCACATGGCCATCTCGAAGGCGCCGGTGTCCGAACCGGGGACGATACCGATGCGATGCGTGTCGGGCAGCTGCAGAACTTCGCGCATCAGATCGATGCAATACGCAAGGCGCGTCTTGCCGATCTTGGCGCGGTGCGAGCGGCCGAGTGCTTCGGTGTTCAGCTTTTCGGGGGCATATCCGGGCGGCTTGGCGCAGGGACCGGAAGAGAAGTGCGGACGCGCAGGTTTGCGCGCGGGAAGCGTAATACCATCAGTCATTTCTGACTCTCCTTACAGAGAGCACGCGCGGCGTTGGGACCGCGTGGCCCGGCGCTGCGTCTAAAGAGGCCGGGAAATTTGTCAAACGATTCTCCGGCCCGCCACGCCAGATCGTTTCTCAATTTCGTCGTTGTGCGGAGGTTCACTACGCGAAGGACGCGGAAATGCTGGATTTCGATATTCGGTGGAAAACTTGCCGGCCGCGATTCCGGCGCCGACAGTGGCTGGGTAAGCTTCGGTTCACCCAAGGCCCGGATGCTTGAGCCGGATGATGAAGTCCCGTCTGTTATCACCCAGAGAGCTACGGCTCCTGCTGCTGGCCATGCCCCTGATCGCCGTGCTGAACGGCTGCATCGATCGGCCGGAGCGTTCGCGCGGACGCGGCTCGCGGCCTTCCGCCCAATCGCGCCCGGCCGCTCCCCCGCCCTCCCGCGAGCAGCGCCAGTGCATGGCGGCGCTCGGCGCGCAGAACGCAGTCTTCACGCCGGTGACCGATCGGTACTACGGAAACGGCTGCTCCACGCTGGGCACCGTCAAGCTTTCGGCGCTCAATACCGACCGCGCCACGGTTTCCGTCACCAATCTCGGCCCGGTAACCTGCACGACGGCCACGCCCTTCGCCGCCTGGGCGCGCTACGGCGTGGACCGCGCGGCGCAGCAGATCCTCGGCAGCCGGCTGCTCAGCATCGAGACTTACGGCAGTTACAGTTGCCGCAATGTCGCGGGCACCGCGCGCCGGTCCGGCCATGCCACCGCCAATGCCATAGACGTCTCCGGCTTCGTACTGGCTGACGGTCGCCGCATCAGCGTGCTGGGCGACTGGAGCAACGGCAGCCCCGCCGAACGCCGCTTCCTGCGCGTCGTCCATGACAGTGCCTGCAAGCGCTTCGGCACCACGCTAGGACCGGATTACAACGAGGCGCACAGGAACCACTTCCACCTGGAAGCGGATGGGGCGAGCTTCTGCCGATAGGGAGGGAGCCCCAAGGCTCCCCCCTTCGATTGGGTCAGAACGGCAGCTTGTAGAAGCGCGCCGCGTTGTCCTGGAGGACTTTCTTCTTCACCGCATAGTCGTAGCCGCCGAGCACGTTCTTGATGTGCTCCTGCACGCCCGGATAGAGCGAGGTCGGGTGCGGGAAGTCAGTTTCGAACATCACGTTATCGACGCCGATGGTTTCCAGCAGCAGCTTGGGCGCGATCTTCTCGAACCAGAAGGTGCACATGAAGTGGTCGCGGAAGTAGTCCCAGGGCTGCTTCTTCAGCACGTTGCGCTTGCTGGGCAGCATTTCCTGGAACTGGTGCTCCAGCGCTTCCACTGCGAACGGCACCCAACCCATGCCGCTTTCGATGAGGCCGATCTTGAGGTTCGGGTGACGGTCGAGCCGGCCCGAGACCATCCAGTTGCCCAGCGTGGCCGCGTTGCCGATCGAGAACATCGTCGCCACCACCGACAGCGTCTGTTCGAACTGGAAGCCTTCCCAAGTGAGCGTGTTCGGATCGATCGCGGCATTGAGGTGGAAGTTGAGCGAGATGCCTTCGGCGTCGATCATCTCCAGGAACGGCGTCCAGTATTCGTGGTTGAAGCTGGGCACGCCGACTCGCTCCGGCGTATCGGGCAGCACAAAGCCGCGCAGACCCATGTCGATGCAGCGGCGGGCTTCCTTCTCCATCTCCGCCTTGTTCCAGAACGGCAGGTGGGCCATCGGGAACAGGCGTTCGCCCGATTGACGCTGGTAATCGATGTTGAAATCGTTGAACAATTTCATGATCGTGACGGCGAGATCGTCATCGCCAAGGGTCATCAGCATCCCCGCCTGGGTAATGCCCGAGTTCTGGAAGCAGATCTGCGCGTAGACGCCCATGTCGTCCATCGCCTGGAGGCGCGGAGCGATCTCGTGCCCGCCCGGATGCGCTTCCTCGAGGGTGGGGAAGGCCAGGCGGCCGAGCAACTTGTTGTTATCCTTGCGGATCACGTTGCCGCCCAGCGAACCGCAGTTGCGATCGCCGATGTACCAGCGATCGACCCCGTCGGCGTCGCGCTTCACATAGGGCATCTTGTCCTTCAGGCCGATCGGCGCGCGATCGGTGAAGAGCGTGGGCGGTTCACTGAGGTGAGTGTCGGTATCGACGATCTTGATACCCTCCAGCGAGGGGTCGAGCCCGCCGGATTGCGTGGCATAATCCACTTCACGGATTACGCCGCCCTTCGTGTAGCCTTCGGAGGACCAGTACTTGCGTGCCGAGTCCTTCATTTCCTTGGTGTCGCCATCTGCCATGGCCTTATCTCCCAAAATGCAATTGGGACTCATGTCGCAACCTCGGCGGCTGCAGGCAATCGAAGAGCCCAACGCCGAGACGATGAATGTCCATAGTGCCGCTCCGCCGGGGCAGCGCGGGCGCTCTGCGCCTTGCCGCCGGGGCGATGCCGGGGCATCCAGAGCCTCGGGAGAGAACATCATGCCACAAACGCGCACGCTGGACGATATCCGCGTGGACTTCGATGCGCCGGACAACGTACCGAAGGACCGCATCGTCGACCTGGGATTCGCCATGGGCTCCACGCCCAACGACCTGATCGATCCATACGAGCCCTGTGGCTGGCTGTCGGGCGAGGACATTCCCCGCCTGCTGTTCAACCCGCCCTCGATGCACGGGCTCGGCGCGATCAGCGGCAATCGGCGCGGTTCCTGGGTGGTCAGCCACTATGAGGACATCGAGCGCGTCTATACCGACAACGAACACTTCTCCAACGCGGGCACCGCCGAATTCCAGCGGCTGATCGGAGAGACCTTCAAGTCGATCCCGCTCGCCATCGATCCGCCGGACCATCAGAAGTACCGGCTCTACCTGATGCCCCACTTCAGCCCGGCCCGGATCACCCGCGACCTCGAACCGCGCATCCGCAAGGTGGTGGACGAGATGATCGGCGCCGCCGAGCGCAAGGGCGAAGTCGACATGGCCTGGGACTTCGCGCGGGTCTATCCGGTACGGATCTTCATGGGCCTGATGGGCTTCCCCGAAGAAAAGTTCGAGCAGTTCCTCGACTGGGAGTGGGACATCCTCCACTCGGGCAGCCTGGAGAAGATGCAGGCGGCCTTGCGCGGCGTGCTGGAATTCCTGCGTGGCTTCATTGCCGAAAAGGAGCGCAGCCCGGACGAGCATCTGGTCTCCGCCATCGTCCATGGCCAGATCGAAGGACGCGCTCCCACCGAGGACGAGAAGATCGGCATGGTCTGGTTCCTCTGGCTGGGCGGGCTCGATACCGTGGCGGCCACCATCGCGCAGATGTTCCGCCGCTTGGCGCTCCAGCCGGACTTGCAGCAGCGCCTGCGCGAGAGGCCCGAACTGATCAATTCGGCCGTCGAGGAGTTCCTCCGCACCCAGCCGATCCTCTCCTCCTCGCGCTCGGCGACGAAGGATTTCGAGTGGCACGGCATCCAGATCCGGAAAGGCGATACCTTCGCCTGCCTGAACCCTTCCGGCAACTTCGATCCGGCGCGATTCGAAAACCCGCGCACGTTCGATCCCGAGCGCAAGGCGAACCGGCACTTCACGTTCGTGGGCGGAGTGCATATCTGTCTCGGCGCGCATTTGGCCCGGCGCGAGCTGCGCGTGCTGCTGGAGCAGTGGTTCGCGCGCATTCCCGAGTTCCGGGTCAAGCCGGGGGCGGATACTACCGTGTTTCCGGGGCTGCTCTCGATCCGCAATCTGCCGATCGTCTGGGATGTGAAGTAGGAAGGGAAAAGCAGGGGAGCATAGCCCCCCTGCACCCCCATTACTGTCCAGGTCGGGCGGACCAACGGCGTCGTGCGCTCATGGCCGCGTCGGGAGACATATGGGCTGCGCCGCAGGGCGCGCGCTACGCATAGGTAGCGCGCGGCGCCGACATTCCGAGGGTCTGGGGGATCATCCCCCAGAACTTCCCCTTAAACCTTGGCCGGAGCCAACTTCGGACTCAAAAGGTGCACTACGGCCAACGCCACGAGATAAGCGCTCGCGCAAATCGCGAAGAGCACTTCGTAGCTATGCGTCGTATCGAGGATGTACCCCGCGAAAAGCGCCATGCCCATGCCGCCGAACGCGCCCACGGTGCCACCGATGCCGACCACCGAGCCCACCGCGCCGCGCGGGAAGACGTCGGACGGCAGCGTGTAGAGGTTGGCGGAGAACGCCTGGTGCGCCGCCGTGGCAAGGCCGATGACGAGCACGGCCGACCACACGCTGTCGATGCTCTGGGCGAACCAGATCGGCAGGACGCAGACGGCGCAGATCAGCATCGTGATCTTGCGGGCGAAGTTGGGGGTCTTGCCCGCCTTGATGAGCTTCGAGGAAAGCCAGCCGCCGCCCACGCTGCCAAGGTCGGAGATGAGGTAGATCCCGGCGAGCGGCAGGCCGAAGGTCTTCAGGTCCAGGTCGTAGCGCTCGAAGAGGTAGCCCGGCAGCCAGAACAGGAAGAACCACCAGATCGGGTCGATCAGGAACTTGCCGAGCGCGAAGGCCCAGGTTTCCCTGACGGTTAGCAGGCGCGCCCAGCCGATCTTTTCCACCGGGTCGGCCGGATCCTGCTGAATCCAGGCCAGTTCGCCGCGCGTCACCCGAGGATGCTCGGTGGGGTGGCGATACATCGCCCACCAGGCGCCGAGCCAGAGGATGCCGAAGATGCCGGTCACGAAGAAGGCCATGCGCCAGTCGAACCACAGCACCAGCAGCGGCACGATCAGCGGCGTCAGGATCGCGCCGACATTGGCGCCCGCGTTGAACAGGCCGATCGCGAAGGCGCGTTCCTTCTGCGGGAACCAGTCGGTGACGGCGCGGATGCCGGCAGGGAAATTACCCGATTCGCCTATGCCCAGGCCGAAGCGCGCCATGGCGAAGGAGGTCACGCCGCTGGCGAAGCCGTGGGCCATGTGGCTCACCGTCCAGATGACCAGTGCGACGGCATAGCCGATCCGCGCGCCCAGCACGTCCACCACTTTGCCGAAGGAAAGATAGCCGATGGCATAGGCCAGCTGGAACCAGAACACGATTTCCGCGAAATCGGATTCGGTCCAGTGGAACTCGGCTTCCAGCGTGGGCTTGAGCACGCCGATCATTTGCCGGTCTACGTAGTTGATCGCCGTAGCCGCGAAAAGCAGCGCGACGACGACCCAGCGATAGCGGCCTGCGGTCGGGTGAATGCCCGTCCCTTCGATCTCTTCGCCAGTATATTCCCCGGCCCCTGCGTTCATGTGACCCTACTCCCGTTTCGGCGGCACCGTTTTCGGGCCTGCCGGTAGATCCATGCTCAGGCGGGCACTGCCGCCGCGATCTTGCAGCCGATGCTGCCATGCCCTTCGAAATGCGCCAGCACCGTCTGGCCCGGCACCACCGGGTGGACCCCGGTCACGGCCCCGGTCGAAACCCAGGTGTCGCCGCTGCAATCGATCCCGCGCGAGGAAAGGTTCGCCAGGAGAAAGCGCACCGCGCCGAGCGGCCCGTCCAGCATCGTCGCCGTGGTGGCCGATGCGATCTCGACGCCGTCGATCTCGAAGCGGACGGAAATCGCGTTGAAATCCGCGCTTTCCCAGCCCTGCAAGACCGGACCGACCACCATGCCGGCATTGTTGCCGAAGTCGGAGACGGTCACCGGCGGCCCGTCGGCATTGATGCCCGGATAGGGCGAACTGGCGACCTCGATACCGATATGAACGGCATCAAGCACCTTGCGGGTATCGGCGTCGTCCTGCGGCACCACGCCGTCCCACCCCGCGGCGACGTGCAGCAGGAACTCCGCTTCTCCGGCTGCGAAGCCCTGGGCGAAGACCGGCATCTCCGGTGTTTCGCCCAAGGCTGCTGTGACCACGCTGTCCGCGAAAATCGGACCCGCCAGACGGTCGGCACCAAGGCGTTCGTCCAGCGGCGGATTGATCCGGCCCACTTTCCACCCGGCAACCGGGCGGCCGTCAATCCCAATGGCCAGATCCTGGATGTGATAAGCCGCGGCGAGATCGGCAGGCGCCTCGCCGGGATAAGCCGTCAATGCTCGCTTCTCGCGCCGCGCAGCCACGAAGGCTTCGGCCACCGTGCCGGCCTGCTCGTGGAAAGCCTGTTCGCTGGAACTCATCCCCATCCCTTCGTTATCGTGCTGGTCCGGTTAAAGGAAACCGGTGTCATTGGCAAATCAAAAGCTGCGGCATCGATCCTGCATCGTTGTTTTCGAGAGGATCGAGGGCGATGGTTTCGACGAACATCGTCCGGCCGGAGTTGGGAAGAAATTCAGGACTTCCAAGTGTTGGAAACCGGTGTCATCTTGCCTTTGCCCGCGCATAAAGGCAAGCGGCCCGGATCATCTCGGGCGCAATCGTTTAGCGCGCGCCAAAAGGGGCCAGAATGGCGGACGAAACCAGACGCGACAGCAAGCCGACGATCAACGATGTCGCGCGCCTTTCCGGCGTATCCAAGAAGACCGTCAGCCGCGTGATCAACAAGTCGCCCCTGCTCGGACAGGCTACCCGCGAAAAGGTCGAGGCAGTCATTGCCGAGATCGGCTACGTGCCCAATCCGCAGGCGCGCGCCCTTGCCCTGCGCCGCAATTTCCTGATCGGCCTGATCCACGACAACCCCAATGCGCAAATGGTGCTGGGGGTGCAGGAAGGCATCCTCGAGGCTATCCGCGACACCGAGTTCGCCCTGGTCGTGCGTCCGGTAGACCGCCATTCACCGACGATGCTGGAGGATATCCGCCGCTTCATCGACCAGCAGCGGCTCTATGGCGTGCTGCTGCTGCCGCCGATCTCGGAGAACGACGGGCTGGCGGCGGTCTGCCGGGAACTGGGCTGCACCCTTGTGCGCATGGGTTCGGCGCGGCTTGACGACGACCGCCACCTAGTCGCCTCGAACGACCGCCACGCGGTGAAGGAAGCGGTGTCCTGGCTCACCACGCTGGGCCATCGCCGGATCGGCTTCATCGCCGGGCCGGAGGGTTTTCGCTCGGCGCACGAACGGGAACTCGGCTTTATCGACGGGCTCGCCTCCGCCGGACTGAAGCTGGACCCACGACTGGCGACGCGCGGCAATTACCGTTTCGAATCGGGCCTGGCCGCCGGGGAACGGCTGCTGTCGGCCGATCCTCGCCCCACGGCGATCTTCTCGAGCAATGATGAGATGGCCGCAGGCGTGCTGCACGCCGCTCGGGCCAAGGGCATTTCCGTGCCCGAGCAACTCTCGATCATCGGCTTCGACGATACCGCCATCGCCGCGCATATCTGGCCCCCGCTGACGACCGTGCGCTGGCCGATCGTGCCGATGGCGACCGCCGCCGCGCACAAGCTGATCGAGCCCGCGCATGCCGCCGACCAGCCCTCGCTCTTCCTTTCCGATCTGGTGCGAAGGGCATCGGTGGCACCGCCGCCTTCAGGCAACTGACCGAAGAACCGGCGGCATTAAACAGCCAATGACATTGACACCGGTTACCTAGACCGGTTAAGACTTGACCCGAGGCGTAATAACGTCCCACTATACGGAACCGAATTCCAAAGGGAGAGTCCCCGTGTTCTGCAAGACCTACCACGCCACCCATCCGGACATGATGGAATGCGTCTCCAACGAGGAACTGCGTGACCGCTACCTGGTCGGCGGCATGTTCGAGGACGGCAAGGTCAGCCTCAACTACTCGCACAACGAGCGGTTCGTGATCGGCGGCGCGGTGCCCTCGCAGGGGCCCCTCAAGCTTCCCGCGCAGACCGAGCCCAAGAGCGCCGAGGGCCATCCCTTCCTCGAACGCCGCGAAGCGGGCATCGTCAACATCGGCGGCCCCGGCGCGATCACGGTCGACGGCCAGCGCTTCGAGATGAAGAACAAGGAATGCCTCTACGTGCCCATGGGTTCGAACGAGGTGACCTTCGAGGGTGAGACGGCGCGATTCTACATCGCCTCGGTGCCTGCCCACAAGGCGCTGCCGATCAAGCACATCACGCTCGAACAGGCCAATCCGCTGGCTCGCGGCGACCTGGCCAACTCGAACCAGCGCACGATCTACCAGCTGGTGATCCCCGGCGTCTGCGAGAGCGCGCAGCTGCTGCTCGGCCTCACCGTGCTGGAGGAAGGCTCGGTGTGGAACACCATGCCGCCGCACCTCCACGACCGTCGCAGCGAGATCTACCTCTACTTCGACCTGCCCGAAGAGAACGACCGCATCTTCCACTACATGGGCGAGCCCGACCAGATGCGCCACATCGTGATCGCCAACGAAGAGGCGGTGATCAGCCCGCCGTGGTCGATCCACATGGGTTCGGGCACCAAGAAGTACGCGTTCATCTGGGCCATGGGCGGGGAAAACCTCGACTATACCGACATGAACGTGCTGGATATCTGCCAGCTTCAGTAGGAAGCGCCATCCCTCCCTCGGGGAAGAGGCGGGGGGAGCGCAGCGGCAAGGCGATCCGGAGCGAAACTTCGGATCGCCTTGTGCCGCCCGGAATGACAAGATCGGGACAGGACTAGACCTATGGCGATTTCCTTCAGCCTCGAAGGCAAGGCCGCGCTTGTGACGGGCGCCAATACCGGGATCGGCCAGGCCATCGCCATGGCCCTCGCCGAAGCAGGCGCGGACGTGGCCCTCGCCGGCCGCAGCGAACCGGCCGAGACGATCGCGCTGATCGAGGCGACCGGCCGCAAGTGTGTGAACATCAAGGCAGACCTGTCCTCGATCGAACCCGTCGACCGGGTGATCGGCGAAGCGGTGGCCGGGCTCGGCAAAGTCGACATCCTCGTCAACAACGCCGGGATTATCCGCCGCGACGACCTGCTCCAGTTTTCCGAAGCGGACTGGGACGCGGTGATGGACACCAACCTCAAGACGCTGTTCTTCCTCAGCCAGGCGGCGGCCAGAGGCATGGTGGAGCGCAAGACGGGGAAGATCGTCAACATCGCCTCGCTACTCACCTTCCAGGGCGGCATTCGCGTGCCCAGCTATGCGGCGGCAAAGTCCGGCGTAGGCGGCGTGACCAAGGCCATGGCCAACGAACTGGCGCCGCAGGGCGTGCAGGTCAACGCCATCGCGCCGGGCTACATCGCCACCAACAACACCGCCGCGCTGCAAGGCGACGAGACGCGCAACCGCCAGATCCTGGAGCGCATTCCCACCGGCCGCTGGGGTGATCCCAAGGATATTGCCGGTGCCGCCGTATTCCTGGCTTCCCCGGCCTCCGACTATGTGACAGGACACGTCCTCGCCGTGGATGGCGGTTGGCTCGCGCGCTGAGGAATATCGATTACATGACCGGTCACGTTACCTGCTTCGGTGAAGTTCTGATCCGTTTCGCCACTCATGACGCGCGTCTGGTGGTGCAGTCGGATTCGCTCGACATGGTGGTGGGCGGCGCGGAAGCCAACGTCGCCTCGGGCCTCGCTTCGCTGGGCCATGAAGTCCGCATGGTCACGCGCCTGCCCGCCAACCCGCTGGGCGACAAGGCCCGCGCGGCGCTCGGCGCGGCGGGGGTCGGCCTTTTCGGCGTCACCGCAGGGCCGGGGCGCATGGGGCTCTACTTCCTGGAGACCGGCGCGGGGCTGAGGCCTTCCGCGATCACCTACGACCGCGCGGGAAGCGCTTTCGCCCAGTCCGCCGTGCAGGACTTCGACTTCGCCGCCGCGCTGGATGGCGCGCGGCTGCTGCACCTTTCGGGCATCACGCCCGCGCTCGGGCCGGGCGGGGTGGCTCTGGCCAAGGCCGCCGTGCGTGCCGCGCAGGAAGCGGACGTGCCGATCTGCTTCGACGGCAATTACCGCGCGCTGCTCTGGGAAAGCTGGGACAGCAACCCGCGCGAGATCCTGACCGAACTGGTGTCCGCCGCCACGGTGATGATCGGCAACCACCGCGATATCTCGCTGCTGCTGGGCAAGGCCTTTTCCGGAGACGGAGCGGACCGCCGCCGCGAGGCCGCCGAGGCCGCCTTCGCCGCCTTCCCGGGCCTCCAGGTCATCGCCTCCACCGCGCGCCACGTCGTCAATGCGGGCCACCACCGCATCGCCGCCCGCATCGACGGCCGCGATCATGCCGTGCAGACCGAGGAGGCCGAAGTGACCGGCATCGTCGATCGCATCGGCACGGGAGACGCTTTCGCCGCAGGCGTGCTGCACAAGTGGCTGGAAGGCGCGGACCTGTCGGCCATGGCCGATGCGGGGCTGGCCTATACGGTGCTGAAGCACTCGCTCCATGGCGACATGAGCCTGATCGGCAAGGCGGAACTGGAAGCGTTCTCGATCGCCGGGGGTGACGTGCGGCGGTGAGGGCGGAAGCCTTGCAGAAATACGTCGTCCCGGACCTGATCCGGGACCGCTGGCCAGGCCGCGCCTTGCCCGCAGACGGGCGCCTGAAGAACTGACAGCGGTCCCGGATCAAGTCCGGGACGACGATTGGGGGAGAGGAACCGAATGACGGCCGCGCCTATCAATCGCCGTACCCTCGTGAAATCCGCCGCAATCCTCGCGGCCACCCCCACCCCCCTCCTCGCGCGATCCTCCAAGACCCCGGCAGTAGGCCGCTACCTCGGCCTCGACGAGCAGGGCGTGCTCTCCTTCAAGGGCATCCGCTACGGCCGCGCCGAACGCTTCGCCCGCGCCGTGGCCGAGCCCTGGGCGGGCCCGCCGATCGCAGCCCGTGCCTTCGCACCGATCTGCCCCCAGCGCGGCCTCGACAGCGAGCCGCAGTCCGAGGACTGCCTCTTCCTCAACGTCTGGACGCCGGAAGCGAACCCCGCGGCAAGGCGCGCGGTCATGGTCTACTTCCACGGCGGCGCCTACACGACCGGCTCGGTCACCGATCCGCTCACCCGCGGGGCAAGACTGGCCGCCGAGGGCGACGTGGTGGTCGTCACCGTCAATCACCGCCTCAACGCGCTGGGCTATGCCTGGCTCAAACCCTTCGGCAACCGCTATGCGGACAGCGGCAATCTGGGACAGCTCGACCTGATCCTTGCCCTGCAATGGGTGCGCGACCATATCGCCGCGTTCGGCGGGGATCCGGCGCGGGTGATGGTCTTCGGCCAGTCCGGCGGCGGTGCCAAGATCGCCACGCTCATGGCCATGCCCGCCGCGCACGGGCTGTTTCATGCCGCCGCCACCATGAGCGGGCAACAGGTGCAGGCCAGCGGCCCGATGCACGCGTGGACGCGCACCCAGGCGCTGATGCGCGCCCTCAAGCTGGCGCCCGGCGATGTTGAGGGCCTGCGCACAATGCCAGTCGCGCGTCTGGTCGAGGGCCTGGCTGCCACCGATCCGGTCATGGGCAGCGGACCGGTCTATTTCGGGCCGGTGCTCGACATGACCAACCTGCCGCGCCACCCGTTCTGGCCCGATGCCGCGCCGCAATCGCTTACAGTGCCGATGATCCTCGGCAACACGCGCGAGGAAACCCGCGCCTTTCTCGATCCGCGCGGCAGCAAGCTGAAGGGCCTGGACTGGAACAATCTGGCCGAGCGGATGGCGAAAGAGGTCAAGATCGACCTCGACCCGCAATGGGTGGTCGACCGGTACCGCGCCCACGAGCCCGGCTGGAGCGTGGAGCAGGTGTTCTACGCCGCGACCACGGCAGGCCGATCCTGGCCGGGACAGGTGATCGAGGCCGACGAGCGGGCGAAAGCCGGGGCAGCGGCGACCTGGGTCTACCAGCTAGAACGGCCCTCGCCCGTCGATCCCCTGCGCGGCGCTGCGCATACCGACGACATACCCTACGTCTTCGGCACGCTCGATGCGCCGGGCAGCTTCTCGGGCACGGATGCCGGAGCGCGGGCGCTGAGCAAGGCGATGTTGGGCGCCTTTACCGGACTGGCGAAGACCGGAAAGCCCGGCCTGTCTGCTTGGACGAACTACATCCTGCCCCCCCGCGCGACCATGGTGTTCGGGGACCGCATCCGCATGGAGGAAGACCCGCGCGGCTGGGAGCGCGAACTCTGGGCCAAGGCGCCCTACGTCCAGCCGGGCAGCTAGCTTCGAAGCAAGCTCCACAACAGCACGCCCAGCCCCAGCACCTGCACCGCCACGATCGCGCGGAGGCGGTTGACGAAGGGTTGCTTGCGGGTCTTGTGCCGCAGGACATGCCGCGCGAGCAGTGCGCCGGGCGAGCCGCCCGCCGCCGCGAAAGCCAGCAACCGTCGCTCCGGCACGCGCCGGCCGCCGGCCATCGCCCGGCCCTTGTCGAAAGCCATGGCGAAGAAGGCGGCGGCGTTGACGATGCCGAAATAGGCGGCGAGCAGCGTTGGCTTATCCATGCCGCGCCCATCTCAGGTGCACACGCCCCCGTCTACCGCGTTAGCCCTTAATGCGAACGGATGGACAGGAGTCTGGCTCTATTGCAGCCAAGCTGTCATGATGCCGTGCAAGGGCCGAGACTTACGATGAGGCAGGGGTGAAGACCGAGGATATGCTGGACGTTAGCGAAACACCCAACCGGCGCGAAACCACCGAAGAACAGGATTCCGTCCCGGCCGACGACCTTTCCACCCAGCCCGCGCGATTCTTCAACCGCGAGCTGAGCTGGCTCGCCTTCAACGAGCGGGTTCTCGCGGAAGCCACCAACCCCAACTATCCGCTGATCGAAAGACTGCGCTTCCTGTCGATCTCCGGCAGCAATATCGACGAGTTCCTCATGGTGCGCGTCGCCGGTCTTGCCGGACAGGTGCGCCGCCAGATCGAGGAAATCTCGATCGACGGCCTCACCCCGTCGCAGGCGATCGCCTCCACGCATGAGAAAGTATTCCAGCTCGAACAGGTTCAGCAGGAAATCTGGAAGGATCTCAAGGTCGAGCTGGCCGAATGCGGCATCCGCGTCGTCGGCGACGAGCGGGTGGACGGCGATCGCGAAGCCTGGCTGCGCAGCTACTTCCTCGAACACGTCATGCCGGTGATCACGCCGCAGGCGATCGATCCCGCGCATCCCTTCCCCTTCGTGGCGAACCAGGGCATCGGCGTGCTCTTCGCCCTCACCCGTCTGGCCGACGATGCGCCGGTCATGGAGATGGTGCTGATCCCCGGCCCGCTGCCTCGCTTCGTGCGCATTCCGGGCGAGGAAGCCGCCTGGATCTCGATCGAGGATCTGATATGCCGCAACGCGGACGAACTGTTCCCCGGCTTCCGGGTCAACGGCCACGGCGTGTTCCGCATCCTGCGCGACAGCGACATCGAGATCGAGGAAGATGCCGAAGATCTGGTGCGCTATTATCGCACCGCGATCCAGCGGCGTCGCCGCGGCCTGGTCATCGTGCTCCAGCTACAGGGCGCCTTCGATCCTTCCGCCGAGGAACTGCTGCGCAACCAGCTGGGCCTCGACAAGGCGCTGATCATGAAGACGGAGGGCCTGATCGGCTTCTCCGGTCTTTCCGCGATCTGTGACGAGGATCGCCCCGACCTCAAGTTCGAACCCTATACCCCGCGCTATCCCGAACGCATCCTGGAGCATGACGGCGACATCTTCGCCGCCATCCGCGAGAAGGACATCGTCGTCCAGCACCCCTACGAGAGCTTCGAGGTGGTGATCGACTTCCTGCGCCAGGCCGCCCGCGACCCCGACGTGATCGCGATCAAGCAGACGCTCTACCGCGCCGGCAAGCAGTCCGCGATCATCTCCGCGCTGATCTACGCCGCCGAACAGGGCAAGTCGGTGACGGCCGTGGTCGAGCTGAAGGCCCGCTTCGACGAGGAGCAGAACCTGCTCTGGGCCAGCCAGCTCGAACGCGCGGGCGTGCAGGTGATCTACGGCTTCGTGGACTGGAAAACCCACGCCAAGACCTCGATGATCGTGCGCCGCGAAGGCGAGAGCTACCGCACCTACTGCCACTTCGGCACGGGCAACTACCACCCGATCACCGCGCGCATCTACACCGACCTGTCGTACTTCACCGCTGATCCGGCGATCGGGCGCGACGTGGGCCGGCTGTTCAACTTCATCACCGGCTACGTCGAGCCCAAGGTGACGGAATGCCTGTCGATCTCCCCGATCTCGCTGCGATCGACGATCTACGAAGGCATCGACGGCGAGATCGAGAATGCCCGCAACGGCAAGCCGGCGGCAATCTGGGCCAAACTCAACTCGCTGACCGATCCGGACCTGATCGACCGCCTCTATGCCGCAAGCCAGGCGGGCGTCGACATCGATCTGGTGGTGCGCGGCATCTGCTGCCTGCGGCCGGGGATCGAGGGTCTTTCAGAGAACATCGCGGTGAAATCGATCATCGGCCGCTTCCTCGAACACTGCCGCATCTGGGCCTTCGCCAACGGCGAGGAACTGCCGAACCGCAAGGCCAAGGTCTACATCACCTCGGCCGATGCCATGAGCCGCAACCTCGACCGCCGCGTCGAAGTTATGGTGCCGATCGCCAACAAGACGGTGCACGACCAGGTGCTGGACCAGGTCATGCTGGCCAATCTCCTGGATACGGAACAGTCTTGGGTGCTCCATCCGGACGGCAGCTACGACCGTGTCGGAGAAGTGGACAACCCCTTCAATCTGCACCGCTATTTCATGACCAACCCGTCGCTTTCGGGGCGCGGTGCGTCGCTTGCCAGTGGACGAAAGGTGCCAAAGCTCTCGCTAAGGCGCGGCAACATCTGACATAGGGGGCGCAGGCTGCCCGCTCCTGGGCGATTCGTCTGAACGGAATGATCGGCATAAGCCATAGCAGCGATAAGCGCGCTATTATCGATATCGGGTCGAATACCGTGCGCATGGTGGTCTACAACGGGCCACCCCGTGCGCCGGTCGTCATCCTGAACGAGAAAGTCAACGCGCGGCTGGGTCGCGATCTCGGCAAAACCGGGGCGATCAACGAAAAGTCGATGAAGGCCGCGCTGGTGGCTCTGGCCCGTTTCGCGGGACTGCTGCGCCTGCTCGACGTTCGGGACGTGGAGTGCGTGGCGACGGCCGCTGCGCGCGATGCTTCCAACGGCCAGGTCTTCCTCGATGCCGTCCGCCAGTTCGGACTCTCGCCCCGCCTGCTCTCGGGCGAGGAAGAGGCCCGCGCCAGCGCTACCGGCGTGATCGCCGCCTTCCCGGGCGCCCACGGCGTCGCGGCAGACCTTGGCGGCGGCAGCCTGGAACTCGTGGAAATCGCCGATGGCCGCAGCACCGGCGGCATCACCCTGCCGCTCGGAACCCTGCGCCTGCCGGACTTGCGCGCGGCGGGCGAGGCCCGGTTCTCCGAAACCGTCAGGAAGGGGCTGGAAAAGGCCGGGTGGACTTCGGCTGGCAACGCCAAGGGACGCGGCCAGCCGCTCTACATCGTCGGCGGCTCCTGGCGCGCGCTTGCGCTTCAGGCCATGCGCGCACTCGACTTCCCGGTGGACGATCCGCACGGCTTCGAACTACCCGCGTCGGAAGCGCTGCGCCTTGCACGGGTCTTCGCCAAGGGCAAGCTCAGCAACGTCGATCCCCGTATCTCCACCAGCCGCCTCGCCACCCTGCCCGATGCCGCGGCGCTGATGGTGGAAGTGATCGCGCGGCTGAAGCCTTCAAAACTCGTGTTCTCCTCCTGGGGCCTGCGCGAAGGCCTGCTGCACGGGCAGCTTCCCGCCGAGATACAGGCGCAGGATCCGATGCTGGCCAGCGTCGCTGCTTTCTCCGCCGCCGCGCGTGTCACCGCCGAAGATGCCATGGCCCTCGCCCGCTGGACTGCCCCGGTCTGCCGTGAGGAACCGCAGGACCGCCAACTCCGCCAGGCCTCCGGGCTGCTCGCCTTGGCCGCGATGCGCACCGAGCCAAATCTGCGCACCGAGGAAGCCATGACCTGGGCCTTGCGCAAGCGCTGGATCGGCCTCGACATGCACGGTCGCGGGATGATGGCGATGACTGTCTTCGCCAATTCCGGCCAGACCGCCGTGCCGGAGCAGTTCACCCGCCTCGCCTCGCAGGAAGACCTCGACCGCGCGATCGGCTGGGGCCTGGCGGTGCGCCTGTGCCGCCGCCTGACCGGCTGTTCCGCTGACGGCCTTGCGCGCAGTTCGATCCGCGCCGAGGATGGCAAGCTGATCCTCACCCTCGATCCTTCGATGCGCCCGCTCTACAGTCCGGGCGTCGCCAAGGACCACAAGGCGCTGGCCGACTGGCTGGGGCTGGAATGCGCTGTGTGCGATCCGAATGGGTTGGCGCTGGTGGATTGAGCGGGCTGAGGTCTGAGCACAAGGCGGCGTAGTGGCGAGAGCCCCTCTCACCGTCACGAATGGACCGTGACCATCCACCCACGTCATCCTGAACTTGTTTCCGGATCCATTTCTGACCATCGAGGGCAGCCTGATCGGCAAGATGGATCCTGAAACAAGTTCAGGATGACGGTGGTTTCTGGCGCAGTGACGGGTGGTGCGGCCGGCAGCTTATCGGGCGGCCTACACCCCGAACCCGCCCTTACCCGACCAGCGTCGCGCTCTCGGCAAGGGCGGAGATACCGCGCTTACCACCCTGCCGGTCCAGCTGCACCACGATGTCGATCACCGAGGCCGCATATTCCAGCGTCTCGGCGCGGGTCAGGCCGATGCCCGTCTGCATGGACATCAGCGCGATCTGTTCCAGCGCGCCGCGCGGGGTGTTCGCGTGGACGGTCGAGAACGAGCCCGGGTGGCCGGTGTTGATCGCGCGCAGGAACGAGACGGTTTCGCTGCCGCGCAGCTCGCCCAGCACGATGCGGTCGGGACGCAGGCGCAGGGCGGCTTGCAGCAGGTCGTTGGCCGAGACCTTGGCCTCGCCCAGTTCGCCCTTCACCGCGATCAGGCCGACGCCGTTGGCGCCCGGCAGGCGCAGTTCGGCAGTATCCTCGACAAGGACGACGCGCTCATGCCCGGGGATTTCCGAAAGCATGGCGTTGAGGAAGGTGGTCTTGCCGGTCGACGTGCCGCCCGAGATCAGGATCGTGCGGCGGCGGCGGATGGCATCGCGCAGGAAGGCGATCGGCTCGGCCATGGGATCAGGCGTCGGCTCCTCGGCGGGAACGGCGATGGGGCCACGATCGTAGGCGTCCAGCGGCAGCTCCAGCAGGCGGTGGCGGCGGATCGCCATGGCCCAGTTGGCGCGCGTTGCCGGTGGGCCCACCAGCTGGATACGCGCGCCGCTCTGGCTGCCGTAGCCGGGCAGCGTGGCGGATAGCAGCGGATGTTCGCGGTTGATGCCCTGGTGGCTGATCCGCGCGACCTGCTCGGCCAGGCGCTGGAGCAGGCGGTTGTCCATCTCGGGAAGCATGATGTGCTGCATGCCGGGATGGGCGGCGTCTTCCACCCAGATCTCGCCGGGACGGTTGACCAGGATTTCGGTGACGCTCTCCCGGTCCAGCCACGGCCGCAGCGGCGCGAGGTAGGCATCGAGATAGACGGAGCGCGCGGCCGCCAGCGTGGGCGGCGCGTCAGCCACCGGCGCGGCGCCTTGCAGGGTCAGGATATCGGCCATCGTTCGTCACTGGACCTGACTGAAATCGAGATCCTTGGCGGTGAACACCCGGATCGGCTCGCCCTGGCGGACGCGAATGGTCGGGCCGACGCTGCCGCTCTGCTGGACTGCCGCCGCCGCCGCCGACTGCCCGCCGCCGATCACCACGCTGGAGCCGCTGGTGGCCAGGGTCGAAAGCCCGCCGACTACCGAGAGCAACATGGCCGAACCGAAGCGTTCGAAGAAGTGGCTGTTGACCTTGCCGGGCAGGCCGGTTTCGCCGCCGAAGGCGATCGCGGGTGAGCCGAGGTTCACCGAAACGCCGTCCGGACGGATGAGGCGGCTCCAGATCACATAGGCGCGTTTCTGACCTGCGGTGAGGCCGCTCTTGTACTGGCCGATCAGGCGCGAGGAGCGCGGGACGAGCGTGCGCTTGCCGTCGAAGCTGCGCACGTCGGCCGAGACGATGGCGCGGACATAGCCGGGCACGTCGGTATCGATCGCGGTTTCCAGCACGGCGGGGATCAGCGTGCCCTGCGTCACCGTGGTCGCCGGATCGAACGTGCGCGCGGCGGCGGCGGTCGTGCCGGTGCCGCCGATGCGAGCGGCGAAATCGTCGTTGCCGTTCCCGCCCTTGGCTTCTCCTGCCGGTCCCACGGCGGGGATCGTCACGGCATTGCCGCCCGCGTCGAAGACAACGGTGGGATTGGCGAAAGGATTGGCTTCCGGTGCGGGCACGGCGCCCGGCGCGGCGGCGAGCACCGGCGCAGGCGCGGGAGCGGGCAGCGGCGCGGGCGTCTGCTGGGGCTGCGGTACGGCAGCCACCGGACCCGGCACGGCGGGTGCGGGCACGGCAGGCTGCGCGGCGGTTTGCGGCTGCGCGGCGGGACCATTGCGCACCGAGTCCATCGACCACAGCGTCAGCCCGCCCAGCGCAGCGACGATCAGGACGCCTGCGGCAAGACCCAGGCCGTCGGCCTTCTTGCGCTGGCTGACCTGCGGCATGACGTTGCGGGTGGCAAGATCGATGACCTGCGCACCTTCGCCGTCTCGCGGATCGGTGGCTTCGGCACTGCCGAATTTTTCACGCAGAGTGGAATTG
Source organism: Novosphingobium sp. ZW T3_23 (assembly GCF_044987305.1). NCBI lineage: Bacteria > Pseudomonadati > Pseudomonadota > Alphaproteobacteria > Sphingomonadales > Sphingomonadaceae > Novosphingobium > Novosphingobium sp. ZW T3_23. The sequence continues at coordinate 110,800 of NZ_JBJDRF010000002.1, read as the reverse complement.
GGCGCCATGGATCAGTTCCCCTGAGGATTCGGGCCATTGGCCGGAGCGGCGGTGGCGACGGCGGTCGTCGCGGGATTCGGTGTCACCCCGGCCGAAGCGGCAGCCGGAGAAGCGGTCGGAACAACCGGCGGCCGCGAGGCCAGCGGACGCGCATTGACCAGTTCCGCGCTGGCCTTGCCCGAACGCAGGACCAGGTTGTCGGGCACCGCGTCGATCACGATCATGGAGCCGCGTACCGCATAGTTCACGGGGCCCTCGTCGCCCTTCTCATTGGTCATGAGGATGGCCGGAACGGAGGACTTCTCCGGCCAGAGCAGATAGGTCGAGTTGCCGTCATCGTAGATGCGGGTGGGCAGCAGCTTGGCCGCGCCCAGCTTCTTCCATTCGAAATTGAGCGCGGCCGGGTCGGTCGGCAGGGCGGCGGGATCGCCGGCGGCCAGCGCCTGTTCGTCGGGGTCCAGGCCCGCTACCTGCGGCGCTCCGGGCGTTCCTGGCAGGCTCTCGGCAGGCTCGTCCTTGTAGGTGAAGCGCAGCATGTAGAGCGGGCGCGACTTGGGCGAGGCCACGAGGTCGAAGAAGTAGGTGTGGCGGTTGGTCACCACCGTCATGTTCGTGCGCGCGCTGGCTTCCAGCGGCTTGACGAACAGCAGGTCCGCGCGCTTGTTCGGCGTGATCTGCCAGGCCTGCGAATTGCCGACCGCGACGTTCTCGATCGCCTCGTTCTTGCCGAAGGCGATGGTCGCCTGAACGCCGGTTCGTCCGTCGATCCGGACCACTTCGTTCTCGGCATAGGCGTGCTGGAGCAGACGGTCGTCCGCCCGCGCAACCGATGCGCCAAGAGGTGCCATCGCGATCAGGACGGCGGTCGCGGCCAGGGCGCGGGCCTTGGTGCGGATCATTTGAATGTCTCCCCGGCCGCCGCGCGGCCCGTATTGCCAGATGCCTTGGTTTTTGCAGCGCCGTCGTTCGAGGCGCGAAAGCGGCTGCCGATCCCGCGCGTGCGCGAGGCCTGGCTCGCGCCCATCGCCTCGATACCGCCGCCCGAGATTTGCGTGATCACGGTGCGCCTGTCGCCTGCCTGCCCGCCGGAGCCCTGCTCCGCCGCCGGGGCGGAAACCATGGCGGCAGCGCTGGCGGCCGAAACCGCCGGCGTACGCGATGCGGTAGCCGCCGGTACGAAAGGTGCAACCTGTCCGGAGCCGGCGGAAACCGGCGCCGGCGGTGCCGCGCTCTCGCGACCGCCGCGCGAGCCTTCGCTGCGCGCCAGCCCGAAGACCTGCCAGCCGGATACCAGCGTGCCCGCCACTTTGAGCACCATGCCCATCAGCGCGAGGTGGACCGCCGCGACCACGAACAGCGCCATGGCAGCGCGTCCGTCGATCTCGCCCAGTTGCGCGCCCTGCACCAGAGCCGAGACGATCGGCACCAGCAGTTCCAGGGTAATGCCGCCGCCGAGCACGACGAACAGCGGCGTCGTCGCAGTCAGGACAACACCGCGCAGCCAGCCCGCGGTCAGCCCGCGCGTGCCGCCGAACAGTGCCATGACCACGAAGATCGGGCCGAGCGCGAGCAAAATGGCCAGCGCGATACGGGCCGTAAGCAGCACGCCAACCGTGCCGAGCAGCAGCATCAGCGCACCCATCCACATCACGCTATCGGGCGAGAACAGTCCTGCCGCGCCGCCGCCTGCAACCGCAGCCTTGGCGGGTGCGGCACCCTCGGGCGCTGCCTGCGCGGCGTCCCCGCCGGCCTGCCCCGCGTTCTGCGAGGCCTCGGCAATGGCGTTGAACACCACGTCGATGCGGTCGCCGAAGATCTGCGTGGCCGATCCCTTCGCGCCCATCAGCTGCGAGGCGATCCAGTCCGGCCCGCCCACCGCGAGGTTCCAGACCACGCCCTGGTAGGCGATCCAGCTCGTGGCGAAAGTCAGCACCAGGCCTAGCGTCAACATGCGCGGCGTCAGCGCCGAGATGCCGAGGCTGGAGCGGCCCGTCAGCAGAGAGATCGCGAAGAACGCGATGTAGAGCGTGAGCAGGATGGTCAGCACCGGAGCCATCGCCCCCTCGGCGCCAAACAGGCGGCCGAAGGCGGCCGAAGCCATCTCGTTGGCCACGCAATCGACCGCGCGCAGCGCCGGAGAGACCCCGGCGCTGGCGACTTCGGTAAGCTGTTCGCAGGCGGTGCTCATCGCGCCTACTCCGCCGCCTCGATCCAGGCGGCGTCTTCGTCGCCCTCTCCCGGCCACTGGAAGCCGGTGAGCACCGGATACCAGGCCGAGGGATCGTCGCCGTAGCGCTCGCGCAGCTGGTCGAGCTTGCGCACGGTGCTCTCGCGGCCGGACAGGACGGTCAGCACTTCAGGCATGCCCGAAAGGTCGAGCCTGACGACGGCCGAGGCATCGGACTGGCGAACCAGGAAGCAGCGCGACTGCGCAGGCAGGGTCTTGATGACGTCAAGCTCGTGCTGCGAGAGGCCGAAGCCCTCGCAGTAATCCTCGTAGCGGGCGCGGGCGTTGGGCATGAACACCATCGTCGCGGTCTGCTCGACAAGGGCGGTTGCGATCTTGCTGTCCAGGGCATCGCGCGCCGACTGGGTGGCGAAACCCACCAGCGCGTTGCGCTTGCGCAAGGTCTTGAGCCAGTCGCGGATGCGCGCGGCGAAGACTTCGTCGTCGAGCGCCTTCCAGCCCTCGTCGATGAGGATCATCGTCGGCTCGCCATCCAGCCGCTCGTCGATGCGGTGGAACAGGTACATCATGACCGGCGTGCGCAGGCGCGGGCTTTCCAGCAGCGCGGTCATGTCGAAGCCGAGCACGCGGGCCGAAAGGTCGAGCCGATCGTACTGGTTGTCGAACAGCCAGCCATGCTCGCCACCCTGAATCCAGGCGTCGAGGCGGCTTGCCAGGTCGCCCGGTTCGGGGCGCCGCGCGCCCGCCAGCAGCTCGCGGAAGTGCGAGAGGCGGCGCAGCGAGGGATCGTTGTGGTACGCCGCATCCACGGCGCCCGCGATCGTCGAGAGTTCCTCCGGCCCCTTGGCTTCCAGCAGAACGCCCAGCCAGTCGCGCAGGAAGGCGCGGTTGGCGGCGGTGTCCGGCAGCGAAAGCGGGTTGAACCCGGTGGGATGCCCGGCGGCGACGCGGCTGTAGGTGCCGCCGATCCCGCGCAGGAACACCTCGGCGCCGCGATCCTTGTCGAACAGCACGGTGCGCGGCGCGAACTTCTGCGCCTGGGCGGCCAGGAAGTTCATGACCACCGTCTTGCCGGAACCCGACGGGCCGATGACAGTAAAGTTACCGAGATCGCCCTGATGGAAATTGAAGAAGAACGGCGTCGAACTGGTGGTGGAGAGCAGCGTCACCGCATCGCCCCAGTGGTTGCCGCTCGCCTGCCCCATCGCGAAGCCGTGGAGCGAGCCGAAGCAGGCCATGTTGGCGCTGGAAATCAGCGCGCGGCGGACGATGAAGGCCTCGTTTCCGGGAAGCTGGCCCCAGAACGCCGGCTCCATGTTCACGTCCTCGCGCACGGCCACCGCACCGGCATCGGCCAGCGAGGCGGCGCACATCGCCGTCACTTCGTCGAGCGCGTCGAGCGTGTCGGCACGTACCAGCACCGAGAGATGATGGTCTCCGAACCCGACCGCGCCGGTGCCCAGCGAATCGCGGGCAGAGGACATTTCCCGGCGCTCGGCCATGGCTTCCTCGTCCGCCGAGCGCAGGCGCCGGATGGCGAGGTCTATGCGTTCGCGGGCGATCTGCCGGTCCGACGGCGCATAAGTCTCGGTCAGCACCAGTTCGCAGGGCAACCGCAGCAAGGGGTCGGTCAGGCCCGGCGCGGTGCTGTCCGGATAGTCCTTCAGGCTGACCATCGACCCGAACGAGGCGCTGGCGGCGCCGCGCAGTTCGAGCGCGTCCATGCCGAAATTGATGCGGCGATAGGCCAGCATGTGGCCGATATCGGTGCCCTCCACCGGCTTGCGCACCGGGCGCATCTCGCCGTTGTAGAGCGCCGAAAGCAGTTCCAGCACTTCCGAGCACTGCCCCGCTTGCCCTTCGTAGTCACCGAGCAGGCGCGCGCCATAGGCGCCGAGCGAGGCGACCATGGCCGAAGCGGCTGCACGCAGCGAGCGGACATCTCCGGCATCGGCCTCGGCCGGGGCATGGCCCTTGTTGCGCAGCAGGCGCGAAAGCTTGTCCGGCCAGCCCGCCTTGCCGCGCGCCGGGCGGCGCACCACGGTGATGAACTGGTCGTTGACGAAGAGCGCGCCCGATCCGGTGCGCGCCCGCCAGCGCGCGTCGATATGGGCCGCGAGCGGATCCTCGAACCGGCCATCCATGGCGATCTGCACGCGGCGGCGGATAACGTGGTGGTAAAGCACGAAGCGCGCGTCGAGCGAGGAACGCAGCAGCACTTCGCGCGTGGCGACGTGGGCGTTCAGTTCCTCGCTATCGGCGGTCTCGAAGGCGAAGCCCGGCACCATCAGCGAGAGCATGACCGAACCGTCGCGCAGCAGCACGACGTTCTCGTCCACCAATGCCTGGTAGGGCAGCCGGTCGCCGACCAGCGTTTCCTTGGCGGCCCAACCGCCAAGAGCGCCCTTGAGGGCCGATTTCTTGCTCTTGGACATCGTCATTTCCCCCGCGTCCCCCAATCAGGGCGCGTAGCTGTTGCAACCCCAGCGCTGCCAGTTCGGTATGCGCGGGCACTTGCTGACCTTGGCGATCCACAGGTCGAATACCCGGGGTTCGCGTAGACATGCGAGGTATCCGGCGCCGTGGATCGCGAGCGCTGCTGGCAGCGCCCAGAAGCTCTTGGTGATGAGGAAGATTTCCGTCGTCACCGCAGCATTGATGATGAAGAAACTGTACGTCACGCCCGCGAACATCTGCGGACGGGTGAGCGCGCGGTGCACGGGGTAGCGAGCGAGGCTCATCCCCCGCCCCTTATCCTGCCGCCGACTGGATGCCGGACACGATCGCGCCCGCACCGAACAGCACGAAGCAGCCGATGATCACGGTGGCGCCGAAGCGCCAGTTCATGCGGCCGGTCAGCATCATGAAGCCCACCGCGGCAACCGCCATGACGGCAACCGCCGTGGCCACGTTGCCGAGCAGCGTGCCCTGGAGCCAGCCGAGCGCGTTGACGATCGGGCCGGAACCGGCCGGATCGGCGCGAGTCATCTGCTGCGCCTGCGCCAGCGACGGCACGAAGCCGAGCCCGGCAGCAACAAGTGCCGCGAAATGTGCGAAATATCCCCGTACCTTGCGGGTTTGAAGCTGAGCGTAACGAATCACCATGCCCTCCGTATGAGGGCGCAGTGCTCCATCTGGATGACAGCAATGTGACGATCGTACGGCCGAACGGACCGCCCTGTTGCATCGCCACAGGGGAATCACATCATCTCAGAAGGGGCGCCGCAACCCTCACCACACCCTTTTATTGTGTAGGCATCTTATAATTCAGGTGCGTCCCGAAAGGCTAGCGGCGCATGTCAGGGCGGAAAACTGAGGATCCCGCCCCCGATTACAGGTTATTACAGGGACTTGCCGGTCCCCGACGACATTCAGCGCGACGCGCGGGCGGTCGTGCGCAGAAGGTTGTTCAGCGCAAGGCGGGCGGCAGCGCGCGAATCGACCCAGCTGCCATCGGCCAGTTGCAGGTCGTAGCGGTCCGAACTGGCGACGGCGGCGCGATAGGCCACCAGCGCCTTTTCCGTCTGGCCGTTGGCCGCATAGGCGGCACCGAGGTTGATCAGCGTGGCCGGATCTTCCGACTTCGCCGCACTGGACGTTTCCAGCTTGCTTACGGCCGCCTGCGCATTTCCGCTCGAAAGCTCGGTATAGGCCACGTCGATCCGGTCATTCAGCGGCGTTGCCGGCGCGGCGGTAACGGCGGCCTGGCTGAGCAGGAGAGTGGCGGCAAGGGCAGTAAGGGACATGGCGGTTCTCCCGGTTTCGTTTGTGTTGACGAAATGCAACATCCGCCCAAAAACCGCGCATCACAAGAAAATGACGTAAGTGTCATAAAACTGCAATCGACCTGTGTCGGCCCGGCTGAGCGCGAGTCGCCCCTACCCCTTTCGGGTTAGCTTGGCGCGTTCGTCACATCACCGTCGTATAACTGCAGATTACTGTCATTATACCGCCAACAAACTGTCACCCCCTCCTCCTAGACCCCGCGCTCAGCGAAGGCGGACTCGCCGCCTAGGCTCGACCTGACAAACGGGGGAATTCACGTGAAGACCATTCATGGCGCGCTGCTGATCGGCTGCAGTGCTCTCGCTCTCGCCGGCTGCGGCGCCGACGACATCGCTTCGCCGGGTGCCGGCGGCATCAACATTCCTGCACCTGCGCCTACCCCCGCGCCCGCGCCGACGCCGACCCCCGGCACGGTGGTCGCGGCGGCCAGCTGCCCGACCTTCACCGCCACCGGCGGCCTCACCGACAGCGGCGTGCTGCCGACCGCGCAGGGCACCTGGCGCGTCTGCACCCTGCCCGCGCTGGTGGACAAGAGCTCCAGCCTGCCCAAGATCGCAGGCGTGATCTATCGCATGAACGGCCGCGTGGACGTGGGCTGCGACGGCGGCTTCAAGGCACCGACTTCGGCCGCTCCCGTCGTCACCTCGACCGTCAGCTGCGCCAACCGCTCGCTGACCGCCGACACCGACGTCACCCTGACGGTCGATCCTGGCGTCATCGTCTACGGTGAAAACGGCGCCGAGCCGGCCTGGCTCGCCGTCAACCGCGGCAACAAGCTCAATGCCGTGGGCAGCGCCACACAGCCGGTGATCTTCACCAGCCGCGCCAACGTCGTGGGCACCGCCACCGACACCGACATGGGCCAGTGGGGCGGCGTCGTGCTGCTCGGCCGCGGCATCGTGACCGACTGCAACATCGGTTCGACCACCGGCGGCAACTGCGAACGCGACACCGAAGGTTCGGCCAACCCGGCACGCTTCGGCGGCGCCGACAACACCTACAACGCCGGCTCCATGAAGTACGTGCAGATCCGCTACTCGGGCTACTCGCTCGCAGTCGGCAAGGAACTGCAGTCGCTGACCGGCGGCGGCACCGGCACCGGCACCACCTTCGACTACTTCCAGTCGGTCAACAGCTCGGACGACGGTTCGGAGTTCTTCGGCGGCGCCGTGAACTTCAAGCACTACATCGCCGTCAACGCCGACGATGACAGCCTCGACCTCGACACCGGCGTCGTGGCGAACTTCCAGTACGGTCTGATCCTGCAGCGCAGCGCCAATGGCGACGCGTTCTACGAGATCGACTCGAACGGCAACGAAGACAACGCGCCGCGTTCGAAGATCAACATCGCCAACTTCACGGCGGTGCAGCCTGCGGCCAGCAGCAACAACGAATCGAACGATCTGGCCTCGATCCTGATCCGCGGCAACTCGGACGTGACGCTGGTCAACAACGTGATCGTCTCGCCTGCCAACCAGTGCATCCGCCTCCACGGCACCAGCACCAACGGCTCGGCCGCTGCTACGCTCAAGGCCTTCGCGACGGTGCTGACCTGCACCGCCAACGATCCGTTCCTGGGTTCAGGCAGCTACAATGCCGCCGCCACCGCCAGCCAGTTCGGCACCGCCAACGGCAACAGCTCCACCTTCACCTCGACGCTGACGAGCACCTTCGTCAACGGCGCAAGCGAAAGTGGCGTCGCCGGCTATGCCGACATCACCACGATCTCCAGCTTCTTCGACAAGGTCAGCTACATCGGCGCCGTGTCGGGTGCCAGCGACGTCTGGTACCGCGGCTGGACCTGCGACAACGCGACCGGCAACTTCGGTTCGAACGCAGCCTGCACCACGCTGCCGACGACCTGATCCGGCCACCCGTGACATCGAGGGGGCGGCCATCGCGGCCGTCCCCTCTTGTCACGAACGAGACGCCGATCCGGCGCCTCATCGACGCAAGAACGACCTTTCCGTGTTCCAGGGGGACTCACCATGACCAAGCCGCGGCTTCTTCCTCTGCTGCTGCTTTCCACCTCGCTCCTCTCGCCGGCAGCGGCGTGGGCGCAGGACAGCACTGCCACTTCGGGCGAGAGCGCCCCCGCACCCGACGACCAGTCCGCAACCGAAGCTGGCGACACGGAAGCCGCCGCTCCCGACGTTTCGATCCCCGGCGGCGCGATCATCGTTACCGGCAATCGCAACCGCAACATCGTGCGCACTTCGCCCCAGGTCGTCTCGGTCCTGTCGAACGAGGAAATCGAGCGCACGGGTGAAGGCGACATCGCCGGCGCGCTCAGCCGCGTCACCGGCCTCTCGGTGGTCGGCAATGGCTACGTCTACGTGCGCGGCCTTGGCGACCGTTACTCGCTGGCGCTGCTCAACGGCTCGCCCCTGCCCAGCCCGGAACCGCTCAAGCGCGTCGTTCCGCTGGACCTGTTCCCCACCAGCATCGTCGCATCGTCGCTGGTGCAGAAGAGCTACTCGGTGAACTTCCCCGGCGAGTTCGGCGGCGGCGTGATCAATCTCACCACCAAGGCCATCCCGACCGAGAGCTATCTCGAAATCGGCGGCGGCATCGGCTGGGATACCGAGAGCACCAACAAGCTCTCCTACACCTATTACGGCAGCAAGACCGACTGGACCGGCTACGACAACGGCAACCGCGATATCCCGGCGCCGCTGGCGTCCTACCTCGCCGGTGACACCCCGCTCGTCTCGACCAGCGACCAGGCCAAGGAAATCGGCTCGGTGCTGTTCACCAGCCGCAACTCGGTCGTCCAGAAGGTCAACAAGACGCAGCCGAACTTCTCGGCCCAGATCAACGGCGGCACCTCATTCGACCTCGGCGGTGCCACGCTGGGCGTGATCGCTTCGGCCGGGTACTCGAACACCACCCGCACGCGCGACGCGATCCAGCAGCTCACCCAGGGTTCGAGCGCGCAGACCGACCAGCTTTACGAAGACTTCCGTGCGGTTCAGACCAGCAACCGCATCGTCGCCAACGGCCTGCTGGGCCTCGGTATCGAATGGGGTTCGAACAAGGTCCGCTGGACCAACGTCTACATCCACGACACCGACAAGTTCACCAGCCTCAAGGTCGGCCAGAAGAACGGCGCCACCGGCGTCGACTTCATGCAGCAGAAGACCGCCTGGTACGAACGCCAGCTGATCAACACGCAGCTCGCCGCCGAACTGAAGCCCGCCGACGATACCGAAATCGACATCCGCGCGGGCTATGCCAATTCGAAGCGCGATGCGCCCTTCGAGATCGACGCCGAATACGTCCGTACCAACCAGCCCGGCGTCTACGGCAGCAACTACATGAACACGCTGGGCACCGGCTCGGTCGATCCGACGACGATCAGCTTCTCCAAGCTCGATGAAGACGTGTGGTCGGCCAGCGCCGACGTCTCGCACCGCTTCGCGCCGGGCTGGACCGGCACAGTGGGCTATTCCTACCAGATCAACAGCCGCAGCAACGAAAACCGCCAGTTCGGCGTCTTCGCCTCGGGCGATTCCGCCCTGGTCCAGGGCCTGGGCCTGCTGCGCCTCGACCTGCTGCTCCAGCCGGACATGTGGTATCTGAGCGAAGCCGGTCCCAACTACAACCTGGAGCTGCGCGACCTTACCTACAACGTCGGCAAGTTCGAATCGCGCCTGCTCAACCATGCCTTCTACGGCAAGGTCGACGGCGAGCTGGCACCGGGCCTGACCTTCGACCTGGGCACCCGGTGGGAGTATGCCAAGGAATCGTCGACCCTGCTGCCGGTCGGTGCGCCCGCCCAGACGGCCACCAACCTGAAGAACGAATACTTCCTGCCCGCGCTCACGCTCACTTACGAGATCCAGCCCGGCATGCAGGTGCGCGTCAACGGATCGAAGACCATCGCCCGTCCGCAGTTCCGCGAACTGGTGTACCAATCGTTCTACGATCCCGACAGCAACCGTACCTACCAGGGCAACCCGCTGCTTCAGGACAGCCAGCTCTACAACGCGGAAGCGCGCTTCGAATACTACTTCGCGCCCGAGCAGCGCTTCTCGTTCGGTGCCTTCTACAAGCACCTGAAGAACCCGATCGAATCGTACCTGACCGGCACCGAGGCGTTTATCACCTCCTACGCCAACGCCCCCGCCGCCGATCTCTACGGCGCCGAGGTCGAGGCCGTGAAGTACGTTCCGCTCGACAGCATGGGCTCGTTCTTCGACACCCGCCGCCTGCTGCTCTCGGCCAACTACACCTTCACCGAATCCAAACTGAAGGTGAAGGACGACGACACCGTCCTGATCTACGGCGCCAGCACCACGCAGCGCGCCAGCGACTACTTCCAGGACGGCGCGCCGCTGACCGGCCAGTCGAAGCATCTCGCCAACGTGCAGATCGGCTTCGAGGACACCGAGCACCTCTCGCAGCAGACGCTGCTGCTGAACTACGCCAGCAAGCGCACGGTCAGCCGCGGCTTCATCGGCGTGACCCGCCAGCCCGACATCATCGAGAATCCGGGCTTCACGCTTGACCTCGTGGTTCGCCAGGGCATCGAACTGGGCGGCGACAAGCAGATCGAGCTGAAGTTCGAAGGCCGCAACCTCACCGGGCGTAAGCACGAGGAGTACCAAGACCTGGAAGATGGCCGCATCGAGTTCAACACTTACGACCTTGGCCGCGTCTTCACGCTTTCGGCGACGGCCAAGTTCTAACCTTCTCACCAGGGAGGCTCCTGCCCTCCCGACGGCAACTGACGGGCCGGTCGCATCGCGACCGGCCCTTTTTTCTTTGGGACTTGGCCCGGTCGCATCCCGGCCGGCCCTTTTTTTCTTGCCACTTGGCTCGGTCGCATCCCGGCCGGCCCTTTTTTGCTTTGCCAAACGCGTCGTTCCCGCTAATGGCCCGCCTGTCATCTGGGGAGTAGCCGCCTGCGCCCCTCCCGCTTCTCGCGGGAACCAGCAGGACCTGTCGTCAACACACTTGGTCGAGAGACCATGGCGCACAGGAGAACGGGAACACCGTTCGGGCGAGACCAATGGCGTTGCAGTTCCGTCCGGCCGGGCGGGCTCTGCCACGCTATTGTCTTGCTTGTCGCCCGGCCCGGAGATTTCATTTGGAAGCCCTGCTGACCTCCACTGCCGTGGTGGCCCTTGCCGAGATCGGCGACAAGACGCAGCTGCTGGCGATCGTTCTCGCGACGCGATTCAAGCGGCCATGGCCCATCGTCGCCGGCATCTTCGTGGCGACCCTCGCCAACCACTTCCTCGCTGCCCTGGTGGGCGAACAGGCCGCTGCCATCCTCGACGGGCAGTGGTTCCGCTATCTCGTGGCCATCAGCTTCATCGCCATGGCCGCCTGGACGCTGATCCCCGACAAGCTGGACGAGGACGACACCCCCCGCCCCAGTCGCTTCGGCCCTTTCGTAGCCACCGCAATCGCCTTCTTCCTGGTGGAGATGGGCGACAAGACCCAGATCGCCACGATCGCGCTGGGCGCCCGGTTCCAGAGCGTCATCCCGGTCATGGCCGGTACCACCATCGGCATGATGCTGGCGAACGTCCCGGCGGTGTTCCTCGGCAACGCGATCATCCAGCGCGTCCCACTGAACGTTGTCCGCACCATCGCCGCGCTGCTGTTCCTGGCGATCGGCCTCTGGCTCCTCGCCCAGACGGCAGGGCTGCTGGGTTGATCTAACCCTCCAGCGAAGGTGGCACTCGGATTGCGCGGTCTAACGCGGAAGAAAGTGCCACCTAGCGCGGCGGGACAATGCCGGTTTCCGTCGACAAGAGCAGGCGACGAACGCGCATAGAGAAGTTTCGCCCCTTCCGGATAGGCGCCATGGATTCTCGCCTATTGTCGTCGTCCCGGACTTGATCCGGGACCGCTGGCCGAGCCGCGCTTTGCTCGCGGGGAAGCGCCTAAAGAATTGCCAGCGGTCCCGGATCAAGTCCGGGACGACGCGAACGGCAGCTTACCCGCAACTTCCTGTCGCAAGCAGCGCGCAGCCCCCAGTAGTGATGGTTGGGCGCCGGACGGACCGGCGCCCCGGGCCTCAGAACCGGTAGCCGAGCGTGACCTGCAGCACCGGGTAGACCTTGTAGTCGTTGATGTCGTCGTTGACGCTCTGTCGCTCCGCCTCGAGATCGGCGGCGAGCGTGGAGCATGGGCCCAAGGTGATATCGGCGCAGAGCCCGGTAACGGTCAGCGGTTTCACCTTGACGCTGCCCTGGAACAGGGCGCCGGCTTCGATGCCCAAGGTAAGCCCCTTGGACAAGCCGCCGCCGTAGCCCAGCGTCAGGGCCGGGGCGAGCTTGTTAATGTCCGTTTCGGCGTGAAGCGTGCCGATTTCGGCGGCCGTATATGTCGTGCCGTCGATGGTATAGCTGGTGCCGTCGTTCGGTACGCCGACACCGCGCCCCTTGTTGCCATTGACCCGTAGACCGCCGGAGATGCGGAAGCCGCCGCCGAAGGGGTAGACGTCGAGCATCGCCCCGCCTGAGCGCAGCTTCAGTTTCGCATCGTATCGGATGTCGTCGGAATGGACGTTGTGGCTGAACGAGAAGAACGTGGCATTCGCACGGACGCCGATGTTTTCCGACACTCGGTATCCGACCTCAGGTCCGATCCCGAGTGTGCCGGCGGTGACGCCCAGGCTTAGGCGGTCGTCGCCCTGTGCAAGGGCGGGAGCAGCGCCCAGGAGGGTGGCTGCCACGAAGGCTGCTCCGAAATAGACTCGCACCTGATCTTTCCTTTTCCATTCCAGCAAGACCTGCCGGGCGTCGCATCGCGATCGTCGATCCAGACCCTATTGTAGAGGGTCGACCGTCAGGAGAGAGGAACGATGCGTCCGATTTGGAAAGGTTTCTTCGCGCGCCTGCCTCCGGCTGACGCGAACGAATGCACGCGGGGTCAGCTGCCGATGAAGGGCAAGCTCCAACCCCTCAAATCGCGTCGAACACATAGCCCAGCGAGCGGACGGTACGCAGCGGGTTACCCGCCCCCACGCCCTTGAGTGCGCGGCGGAGGCGGCCGATCCAGACGTCCACGGTGCGTTCGTCCACTGCCGGTTCCTGCTTGCCGAGCGCCGCGATCAGCTGGGTGCGGGTGAAGACGCGGCCGGGGTGCTCGATGAAATAGCGCAGCAGCCGTAGTTCGTTGGGCATCAGCGAAATCGGCCTGCCCTGCCAGCGGGCCTGGAAGGCGGCGACGTCCACGGAGAGTTCGCCCTGTGCCAGAACCCGGCTGTTGGCCGTGTCCTGCTCGCTGATATTGGCCCCCAGCACGCGGTCCAGCAGCGCTGAGCGGGTCAGCGGGCCGACCATGTAGTCGTCCGCGCCCATCCGCAAGGCGCGCTTGCGGTCCTCCACGTTGTCTTCTTCCAGCACGATGGTGACGTGCGCATGGCTCGTCAGGCTATCACCCCGCAAGCGACGGCACAGTTCCAGCCCGGACATTTCGGGCAGCACCCAGTCGATGAAGATCCAGAGCGCCCCCTCGATCAGGGGAAGCTCGGCAAAGTCCGTCCAGCGGTGCAGGACGACCTCGAAATCGTCATGCCTGAACGCCGCAAGGCCGCCCGAAAGCTCGCTTGCCAGCAATATGTCGATCCGCCGCATGGCCCCCTGCCAGATAACTACGCGCGGCTACTTGCCGCGCCAGTGTGACGAACAAGTGACATATCGATGACTTGCCGAGGAAAAGATCCGGCGGATGAAGCCGCTTCGACGGAAGGGTTCCCACGCTTGGCACCTGTCATCGAAGTGACCCGCAACCGTCACGGGCGCGCAACGGGAAAATGCCAATATCACGGCAACTGGAACGGGGGCGCAACGATGCGGAAAGACGTGGACACCCTACTCGAACGCACCATCGGCGGAAATGGCACCGGAATTGGTGGCGCTGGAAATGGCGGCGGCTTTGCCGGCACCAACATCCCGGCCTGGCTGGACCTGCCTGATCCCAAGGGCTTCCGGCCCAAGCGCAAGTACGAGACGATCTGGATCTCGGACGTCCATCTGGGTACGCGCGGCTGCAATGCCGAGATGCTGGTGGACTTCCTGCGTTCGGTGGAGTGCAAGACGCTCTACCTGGTGGGCGACATCGTCGACGGCTGGCGCCTGCGCAAGGGTTGGTACTGGCCCGACGCCCACAACGAAGTGATCCGCCGCATCCTCAAGATGGCGCATCGCGGCACCCGCGTGGTCTTCGTCGCGGGCAATCATGACGAAATGCTGCGCGACTATGCCGGGCTCACCTTCGGCGGCGTGGAACTGGTGCTGGAAGCGGTGCACGAGACGCTCGACGGCCGCCGCCTGCTGGTCACCCACGGAGACGCGTTCGACGGCGTGGTGCTCTATGCCAAATGGCTCGCCTTCCTGGGCGACAAGGCCTACGGCGCGCTGCTGCGGGCCAATATCATCTTCAACGCGGTGCGCCGCAAGCTGAAGATGCCGTACTGGTCGCTTTCGGCCTACATGAAGAAGAAGGTCAAGAACGCCGTCCAGTACGTCTGCAGCTACGAGGAAGCCGTGGCCAACGAGGCGATCTCGCGCGGGTTCGACGGGGTGGTCTGCGGCCACATCCACTGCGCGGAAATCCGCCAGTTCGGCGGCATCACCTACTACAACGACGGCGACTGGGTGGAAAGCTGCACCGCGCTGGTCGAGGATCTCCAGGGCCATATCGCCATCATCGACTGGATCGCGGAAACCGGCGGCCAGACCGCCGAAGGTATCCCCGCGCATCACGAGGCAGCCCACGAGGCGGCCCAAGAGCCTGCCCAAGAGCCTGCAGAGTGAAGCTGACCCTGGCGACCGACGCCTGGCTGCCCCAGGTCAACGGCGTCGTCCGCTCGCTTTCCGCCACGCTCGACGAGCTGACGCGGCGCGGGCACGAAGCGGAAACGCTTACGCCGGATCGCTTCTTCACGGTGCCGATGCCGGGTTACGCCTCGATCCGGCTGGCCATGGCGCCGCGCTTCGGGGTGCGCAGGATGCTCGACAAGGCGCGGCCGGAGATCGTCCACATCGCCACCGAAGGCCCGATCGGCTGGGCAGCGCGCGGCTGGTGCCTTTCGCGCGGGGTGCCGTTCACTTCGGCCTTCCACACCCGCTTTCCCGAATATGCAGCCGTGCGCACCGGGCTCAGCCCCGAGCGCTTTTGGCCGATCATGCAGCGCTTCCATGCGCCCAGCCAGGCGGTGCTGGTCTCGACCGACAGCCTCGCCCAGGAACTCGCCGGACGCGGGATCGCCCATACCCGGCGCTGGAGCCGGGGGATCGACCACGCGCAGTTCAGGCCGGAAGGGCCGCGTCATCCGGCAATGGCCGCCCTTGCCGGCCCCGTCCTGCTCAACGTCGGCCGCGTGGCGCCGGAGAAGAACCTCGAAGCCTTCCTCGACGCGCAGGTGCCGGGAAGCAAGGTGGTGGTGGGAGACGGCCCCGCGCTCGAAAGCCTGAAGCGGCGCTACCCGGACGTGCTGTTCCTGGGCGCTCTTTCCGGAGAGGAACTGGCGAGCGCCTACCGCGCCGCCGACTGCTTCGTGTTCCCCAGCCTCACCGACACGTTCGGACTGGTGGTGATCGAGGCGCTGGCCTGCGGCACGCCGGTCGCCGCCTTCCCGGTCACCGGGCCGATCGACATCCTTGGCGCTGACGGTTGCGGCGTGGACGAAGGCATGGACGCGCCTGCCGGAGCGGTGGACCCGGTGCTCGAACGCGCCATCGCGGCTGCGCTGGACGTGCGGCGCGAGGACGCTGCCCGGCTTGGCGCGCGCTTTTCCTGGCAGCGGGCCACGGATCAGTTCCTGACTACGATCCAGGCGGCGCTGGAAGCCTCCGAGCGCCCGGCGCGCGTAGCGGCCTAGGCATAGCGCACCCGTCTTATGCTCCATCATCCTGAACTTGTTTTAGGATGATGAGGTATTGGGAGGCGACGAAGCTCCGGAGTCCATACCCTTCAGCCGATCACCGAAAGCCCAGGCTGCGGGAAATATCGGCCGCCTCTTTTTTGACCCGCTTCGCCAGTTCCTCAAGCCTGCCTTGCGCGCGGGGCGTAGGCGCTGCGACGACCAGGGCACCCAGCACGAGACCGGCGGCATCGCGGATCACCGCCGCCGTGCCGGTCACGCCCTCCGCCGCCTGATCGACCGTCTGGGCCACGCCCTGCTCGCGCGCGGTCGCCACGGCTGCGGCCAGCGAACGGGAGTCCACCAGCGTCGCAGGCGTGAACGCCTCCGCATCGAGCCGGGCCTGATAGCTCTCAAGCGCTTCCACGGAGCAGGTGGCCAGCAGCGCGCGACCGCCTGCCGTGGCATAGAGCGGCCGCCGGTCGCCCACGCTGACCGAATAGCGCACGACGTTGCGGCTCTCGATCATGTCCACATAGGTCAGCCGGTCGCCCTCGGCATCGCCCACGGCGAACAGCACCGTCTCTCCCGTGGCCGCGCAAAGCCGGCGCATGCCGTCACGGATCAGGTCGGAGCTTTGCAGGCGCCGCCGCGCTTCGGCAAGCGCGCTGCCAAGCCCGAAGGCGCCGGGGCCGAGCCGCCACAAACCGTCCGCGCCGATCACGAAGTCTTCCTCGGCAAGGCCCCGCAGCAGCGCGGCAAGGCTGCTCTTGGGGGTCGCCAGGCGGCGGCTGAGATCGGCCAGCGAAAGCGGCTCGCTGCTCGTGCAGAGCGCTTCCAGCAGGCGGACGACGCGCGTCACCGACTGCGGCGATGCCGCGCGCGCCACATTTTCGGAAACCGTTTCGTCCTGTTCCTTGACCGTGCTCACGCCTGCCTCATCGAAATGCCGGGATCACTTCCTCCGCGAAGGTCCGGGCATAGGCAAGGAAGCGTTCCGCCGGAAGGCCCGGCGGCATCATCATCGTGAAATGCTCCACCGGCGCCTTTTCACGAAGTGCGCGGAAATGCGCCACCGCCTCGGCTGGCGTGAGGATCTTCAGCGCCCCGCTGCGCTTGAACGTATCGAGGTCCATCGGCTTCATCGCCGCATCCTCGATCCCCACCGCGCGATCTTCCGCCATCCACGCCGCATAGCTGTTGCTGACGTGGTGGAAATGGGGCGCCAGTTCCTCCAGCGCCACCGCCTTGTCATGCGCCACGACGAGCATGAGTTCCTGTAGCCAGATTCGGGCCGAGGCCGGATCCTTGCCCTGCTCCTCCAGCTTGGCGCGGTAGAGCGGCCAGATCTCGGGATTGCCGAAGTAGCCGTCGCCATACTTCGCAACCCGCTCCAGCGCCTTGGGCGCGAAGCCGCCGATGTAGAGCGGCACCTGCCCCCGGCCGGACAGCGCCGCCACGCGCGCGCCCTCGAGGGTGAAGTGGCGCCCCGCGAAATCGACCGTCTCCCCCGCCCAGAGCCGACGCACGATGTCCAGGAACTCATCGAAGCGGGCGCCGCGCCGGGTGAAGTCCAGTCCGTGAGCCGCATATTCGCGCGCTCGGTATCCGATCGCCAGTCCCATCGCCAGCCGCCCGCCAGAGAGCGTGTCGAGCACCGCGCAATCCTCGGCAAATCGCAAGGGTTCGTAGAGTGGGCCGAGGGCGATCGCGGCGCCGATCCGCATCCGCTTCGTCCGCGCGGCGACGGCAGCCAGCGCGACGAGCGGCGACGTCATGTAGCCGTCTTCCGCCAGATGGTGTTCGGGCACCCAGGCCCCGTCGAAGCCAAGCGCCTCCGTCTCGGCGATGACATCCAGCGTCTCGGCATAGAGCCCCTCGGGGGCGCGCCGCCAGGGGCCGGGATTGCGGAAATCATAGAGATAGCCGAAGCCGAGTTCGTTCATCGCCGCCTGTCCCATGTCTTGTCGGACGGGAGCCTAGCCGGTGAATCGCGCGCGGCAAGGCGCCGAGGCGATGAGTGACAAGGCCAAAGACAGCGGCATCCAGTTCCGGAAACTGCAACATTCAGCCTCAGAACAGCAATGTTATCTCACAATCGCGAGGCCTAAGGCGACGACACGGACGCTGCCTGCTTCCAGGTGGCGCATCATTCCACCCGAGGATCCATCTTGCGCTACCTTCCCATTCTGCTGCCGGTCGTTCTCGCCTCAGCCGCCATCATCGCCGCCCCGGCGCCCGCTCTTGCTGGTGAAACCTATATCGAGGGCACCGGCGGCGTGATCTGGAACCGCGAGGACACCAACCCCGTCGCCGCCGTGACGGTGGGCCACGATATCGACCTGGGAGAGCGCTTCTTCGTGGGTGCGGAAGGCTTCGCGGAAAAGGTGCTGGCGGACGATACCCGCATGGTCTGGGGCGTGGGTGGCCGTGCGGGCGCCCGCGTGCTGCCCGGCGCGAAGCTCTATGCGGCGGCGAACTGGCAGTCGAAGGATTGCCGCGAATGCAGCGATGCCGTGGGCCTCAGCACCGGCTGGGAGCAGGATCTCAACGAGAAGATCTATGCCAAGCTGGAATACAAGCACATCCTGATCGGCGACGGCGAACCCGATTCCGACATCGTCGCGGTGGGGCTGGGCTACAAGTTCTAAATCCTGATCCGGCCGTAGGAAGGCGCCCGTGCGCCCTCCTGTCGCCGGATCAGGGCCGGATCAGGTCACGTCCATCGCATAGCCCGCCGCGCGGACGGTGCGGATGGGATCGATGTCGCCGTCGCGGTTGATCGCCTTGCGCAGGCGGCGGATGTGGACGTCCACGGTGCGCTCGTCGATGTCGGAGTCCATGCCCCAGACGCCGTCGAGGATCTGCTGGCGCGAAACCACCCGGTTCGGGCGCTCCATGAAGTAGCGCAGCAGGCGGAATTCGGTGGGGCCAAGGTGCAGCGCCTCGCCCGAGCGGCGGACGCGGTGGCTGGTGGCGTCCAGCTCGATGTCGCCCCACTGGAGCACGTTGCCCGCCAGCGACGGCCGTGCGCGGCGCAGCAGCGCCTCGATGCGGGCCAGCAGTTCACGCGGGGAGAACGGCTTGGTGACGTAGTCGTCCGCGCCGGTCTTGAGGCCGCGGATGCGGTCCTCTTCCTCGCCGCGAGCGGTGAGCATCAGGATCGGGATCTGCGCGGTGTCCTTGTCCTTGCGGAGCTGGCGGCAGACCTCGATGCCCGGAACGTGCTCGATCATCCAGTCGAGGATGATGGCGTCGGGCGCCTGTTCCTGCACCATCAGCAGCGCTTCCTCGCCATCGCTGGTGCTGCGCACCTGATAGCCTTCGGCGCTGAGGTTCCAGGTGAGCAGTTCGCAAAGCGCGCGGTCGTCTTCGACGACGAGGACGGAGGGGTTCACGGCAGGTCCCTTGTATCGTCGGTCTGGCTGTCGCGCTCGGCGTGGTATTCGCCGGTCGCGGCATAGTAGACCATTTCAGCGACGTTGGTGGCGTGGTCGCCGATGCGTTCGAGGTTGCGGGCGATGAAGAGGAGCTGCGCGGCGCTGGAGATCGTCGCCGGGTTCTCCATCATGTGGGTCAGCAGCGAGCGGAACAGCGTGTTGTAGAACTGGTCCAGCTTCTCGTCGCGGCGGATCACTTCCTGCGCCAGCGCGGCATCGCGCGAACCGTAGGCATTGAGCACGTCGCGAACCATGCCTTCCGCGATCTCGGCCATCATCGGCACGAGATCGAGCGGCTCGATCTTCACGCGATTTTCGAGTGCGTTGACGCGCTTGGCGATGTTCTTGGCATAGTCGCCGATACGCTCGATCACGCCCGAGATCTTGAGCGCGGCGATCACGTCGCGCAGATCGTCGGCCATGGGCGCGCGCAGGGCGATCGTGCGCACCGCCAGGCGGTCCACTTCGGCTTCCAGCGCATCGAGGCGCGCGTCGGCGGCGACGACTTGCGCCGCGAGTTCCTCGTCATGCTGCGTGAGCGCCACGATGGCGTCGCGGATGGCCACTTCGGCGAGGCCGCCCATTTCGGCGACGAGGCCGCGAAGCTGGCCGATCTCGCTGTCGAAGGCCTTTACGGTATGATCAACCATGGCTCTTGTCCTGTTTTCCCTGTCTTCGCCGTCAACCGTAGCGACCGGTGATGTAGTCCTTGGTCTTCTCCTCGCGCGGCGTCGTGAAGATCTGGCTGGTGTCGCCATACTCCACGAGGTTGCCGAGGTGGAAGAACGCCGTGCGCTGCGACACGCGCGCGGCCTGCTGCATCGAGTGGGTGACGATGACGATGGCGTAAGTGTCCTTCAGCTCGTCGATCAGTTCCTCGATACGCGCGGTGGCGATCGGGTCGAGCGCGGAGCACGGCTCGTCCATCAGGATGACTTCGGGGCTGACGGCGATGGCGCGGGCGATGCAAAGGCGCTGCTGCTGGCCGCCGGAAAGCGCGGTGCCCGGCTCTGCCAGGCGGTCCTTCACTTCGTCCCAAAGGCCGGCCTTGGTCAGCGAGCTTTCGATGATGCCGTCAAGGTCCGCCTTCGAGGGCGCCAGGCCGTGGATGCGCGGGCCATAGGCGATGTTCTCGTAGATCGACTTGGGGAACGGGTTCGGCTTCTGGAACACCATGCCGACGCGGGCGCGTAGGGCGACCGGGTCCATCGAGGCGGCGTAGATATCCTCGCCGTCGAGCAGGATCTCGCCGGTGACGCGGGCATCGGCGATGGTGTCGTTCATGCGGTTCAGCGAGCGCAGGAACGTGGACTTGCCGCAGCCCGAGGGGCCGATGAAGGCCGTGACGAGCCCGTTGTCGATCTCGATCGAGACGTTGTTGATGGCCTTCTTGGGGCCATAGAACACGTCGACGTTGCGAGCAGTAAGCTTGGGAGCGTCAGTGAGTTTGGAGTTTGTCATATCTCTACCAGCGCACTTCGAACTTGTTTCGAAGGTAAATCGCAAGACCGTTCATCGCCAGCAGGAAGACCAGCAGGACGATGATGGCGGCGGACGTGTTCCGCACGAAACCGGAATTGATCTCGTCGGACCACAGGAAGATCTGCATCGGCAGCACGCTGGAAGGATCGGTGATCCCCCCCGGCGGGGTGACGACGAAGGCGCGCATGCCGATCATCAGCAGCGGCGCGGTTTCACCCAGGGCGCGGGCCATGCCGATGATGGTGCCGGTGAGGATGCCGGGCAGCGCGAGCGGCAGGACGTGATGGAACACGGTCTGCATCTTGCTCGCTCCGATCGCCAGCGCGGCGTCGCGGATCGAGGGCGGGACCGCCTTGATCGCGTTGCGGCCCGAGATGACGATGACCGGCATCGTCATCAGCGCCAGGGTCAGGCCCCCGACCAATGGCGAGGAGCGCGGCATGCCCAGCGTGTTGATGAACACCGCGAGGCCCAGCAGGCCGAAGATGATCGAGGGCACCGCCGCGAGGTTGTTGATCGAGACTTCGACCCATTCGATCCAGCGGCTGCGCGGGGCGAACTCCTCAAGATAGATCGCCGCCAGCACGCCCATCGGGAACGACAGCAGCAGGGTGACGAGCATCGTCAACAGCGAACCCTTGGCCGCTCCCCAGACGCCCGCGATGTCGGGATCGGTGGAGTCGGAGCCGGAGAGGAAGCTCCAGTCGAGGCCCGAAACACCGTTCTTCAGCATGATCACCAGCAGCAGCGCCAGGAAGGCGAGGCTGAGGACGATCGCGCCGAGGCCGATCAGCTTGAAGCGACGTTCGGCGGCGTTGCGGCGGGAAATCCGGCGCAGGGCCTCCGGCGTTTGCCACCGAGCGTTGCCAAGGGGCGCATTGCCGAGGGGCTCGGCGCCCGAGCGCGCGTTACTGAGGGTTGCGTTACTCATAAGCTTCCCGGAAGCGCTTCACCACGCGAAGGGCGATGATGTTGAGGATGAGGGTGACGATGAACAGCACCAGGCCCAGCGCGAAGGCGGAGAGCGTCTTGGGGCTGTTGAACTCCTGGTCGCCGGTCAGCATCTGGACGATCTGGTAGGTGACCGTGGTCATCGAGGCGAAGGGGTTCGCCGAAAGGTTGGCGGCGGCGCCGGCGGCCATGACCACGATCATGGTCTCGCCGATGGCGCGGCTGATCGCCAGCATCACACCCGCGACGATGCCCGGAAGCGCGGCGGGCAGCAGCACTTTCTTGATCGTTTCGGACTTGGTGGCGCCCAGTGCCAGCGACCCGTCGCTCATCGCGCGGGGCACCGCGGCGAGCGCATCGTCGGCCATGGAGGAGACGAAGGGAATGATCATCACGCCCATGACGACACCGGCAGCCAGCGCGCTCTCGGTTGAGGGGTTGGCCATGCCGAGCGAGGCCGCGAAGTCGCGGAAGATCGGCGCCACGGTCAGCGCGGCGAAGTAGCCGTAGACCACCGTGGGGATGCCCGCGAGGATCTCCAGCATGGGCTTCAGCCACTTGCGGATCGTCGGCGTGGCATATTGCGTCAGGTAGATCGCGCTCATCAGGCCGAGCGGGATCGCCACGATCATGGCGATGATCGCGCCGATGTAGATCGTGCCCCAGAACAGCGGCACCGCGCCGAAGCTGTCACCCAGGTTGTCGCCGCGCGCGGAGCCCGGCGACCAGTGGAGGCCGGTCAGGAAGTCGATCGGCGACACGTCCTTGAAGAACATGCCCGCCTCGAACACCAGCGAGGCGACGATGCCGAAGGTGGTCAGGATCGCCATCAGCGAGGCGACGAGCAGCAGCCCCAGCACGCCGCGCTCGACGCGGGTGCGCGCCGGGAAGTTCGCGCGGATACGGGTGAAGGCCCAGCCACCGCCCGCCACGGCGACGATCGCCACCAGCAGCGCGCCGATCAGGCCGAAGCGGCCATGGGCATCGCGCACCGGCCCTGCCAGCGTGTTCGCCAGCGGGTTGAAGGCGACCGCGTCGGGATTGTCGGCGATGGACTTGGCTTCGGCCAGGATCGCCGCGCGGCTCATGGCGTCGGCGGGAAGCTGCGCCGACACGGGGTCGGCCATGACCGCCCCGTCGACGAGGCCCGGCATGATCGCCTGCCACGCGCCCCAGGCGATCAGCGCCGGGAAGACGATCCACAGCGCGACGTGCCAGGCATGGTAGCCCGGCATCGAATGGATCGAGCCGCGGCCGGTATGGAGCAGCCGGGCCCGGCCCCGTGCGGCAAACCAGCCGACGAGACCGAGGCCGAGAACGGCCAGAAGAACTCCGGTGAGAATCATGAATGGCCGCCCTTTGCGCCCCTGCCCCCGAAAGGGCTTACTTCAGAACCGAGGGATCGAGCGGGGTCATCTTGGCGACGATGTCCGCGCTCTTGGCGCGCACGTCGTCGGGCGAGATCACCATGCCCTTGGCCTTGAGAGTGCCATCCGGGCCCCACGACTTCGCCCATTCGGCCACATAGGCCTGAAGGCCCTTGATCGGGGCGAGGTGCTGCTTCTTCACGTAGATGTAGAGCGGACGGGCGCCGGGATACGAGAAGTCCGAAATCGTCGCGTAAGTGGGCGATACGCCGGACATCGGGATGCCCTTGATCGTGCCCATGTTCGATTCGAGGAACGAGAAGCCGAAGATGCCGATGGCTTTCGGGTTCTGCGAGATTTTCTGCACGATCAGGTTGTCGTTCTCGCCGGCGTCCACATAGGGGCCGTCCTCGCGGATGTCGTGGCAGGTCGCCTCGTACTTGTCCTTGTCGCTGTCCTTGAGGGCGGCGGTGGCGGCATCGGTCTTGCAGCCGGCTTCCAGGATCAGTTCCTTCAGCGCGTCGCGGGTGCCCGAGGTGGAGGGCGGACCGTAGACCAGGATCGGCTCGGCCGGAAGCGACGGGTTCACGTCCTTCCAGGTCTTTGCAGTGTTGGGCTTGCCGAAGGGATTGGCCGCCAGCGCCTTGTAGATGTCCACCGGCGTCAACTGCATGTTGGGGCCGTTCTTGCCCTCAGCGAAGGCGATGCCGTCGATGCCGACCTGGATCTCGACGATCTCGGTCACGCCGTTCTTCTGGCACTCCTCGAACTCGGACTTCTTGATCCGGCGCGAGGCGTTCTCGATATCGGGGTGCTGGGCGCCGACGCCCGCGCAGAACAGCTTCATGCCCGCGCCGGTGCCGGTCGATTCGATCACCGGCGACTTGCCGCCCGCCTTCGCGGTCTGCTCGGCCACGGCAGTGGCGAAGGGATAGACGGTGGAGGAACCCACCGCCCGCACGAAATCGCGCGAACCCGCGCCCGAACCGCCCGATCCGCCGCAAGCGCTCAGAGCGAGGACGGAGGCGGCAGCGAAAATGATGGTCTTGGTCGAACGCATGATCTTAACCCCTTGGGTTTCTCTCTGAGCCGCCCCTATTGGGGTTGCGTGACACTTCCATGACAAGAAAGTGACATAACTCGCCAAGCCACGCAAATGTGGGCATTTCGGAGAGTATACCTCGTTTTCGTCGGACTGCCCCGATGCGATATCACAAGCGTCGCGGGCTTTCATGACAGTGTCGCGATCGTCGAGTCTCCTGCACGTGCGAGCGCGCCTTGCGGCCCGGCGCCCCGCTCTCGCGACGTGTCGGGATTGTTTCCCGACGATGTCGATGAGAAACTCTGCCGCGACTCGGATCGATCGTTCAGCGAGATCGCCGCAGTCGGCGCATACTCCATAGGCTGGCGCAAGAAGGCTGGTGTGGTCTTGAGGGAAGACTTGCAAGGAGGCCGGGCAGCCACGCCCGGAAAGAAATCGCAGCCGGGCGCCCGATCGCCTCGACGACACATCTATAACGTTCGTCACAATCGTCACATTTACCGTCACATTCGTCATCAAAGCGTCATCGAACGGCCATAGTCGGCCCTCGTCGTGCCCGGCACCTGGCCTGGGCGCTCTGGAGAATGCCCGTTATGCGTCTCTTTCTGGCCAGCGCGACTGCGCTCGCGGTCTCTTTTACCGCTCCGGGCGCCTATGCACAGGCGATCTCGGCGGAAGAAGCCGAGGCCCTGCGCGCACAGATCCGCACGATGAAGGCGCAGATGGAGGCCATGGAAGCGCGGCTCAATGCTGCTGCGCCGGCTGCCGCTGCACCGGCCGATATCGGCGCCCAGGGAGGCTCTTCGGCGCCTGCCGCATCCCCGCCGCTTGCCGCCGGCTCCCCTGCCAAGCCCCAGGGCAAAGAGGAGAAGGAAACCGGGATCGAGTGGAAGGGCAGCCCGCAGTTCGCGCAGGGCGACCGCCAGTTCAAGGTCAAGGGCCGCATCCAGGCAGACGCCAACTACGTCGGCGCACCGAAGGGCCTGGACGACCAGGGCCTGGGCTTCTCCAGCGAAATGCGCCGCATCCGTCTCGGCGCGGAAGGTGCGATCGGCGCCGGGTTCGACTACAAGCTGGAACTGGAACTCTCGGACAACTCCGTCGATCTCGTCGATACTTATGTCGGCTATCACCAGGGGCCGTGGTCGATCCGGCTCGGCAACCAGAACTCGTTCCAGTCGCTCGACGAACTGACCGGCGACACCAGCGGCAGCGTGATGGAGCGTGCCGCCTTCACCGATGCCTTCAACTTCGAGCGCCGCCTTGGCGCCGCGTTCCAGTATAACAAGGGGCCGTGGCTGGCGCAGGCCGGCGTGTTCACCGACGATATCGGTGCCCTCGCCAACGACAGCGACGGCGTGGACGGCGGTGACGAGAACAACAGCTACGGCCTGGACGGACGCCTCGTCTACTCGCCGAAACTGGGCGGCTTCCAGCTCCACTTCGGCGGATCGGCGCATTATCGCCGCCTCGGCCGCCTGGCGGAGAGCGACACCCGCTATCGCCAGCGGCCCTACGTCCATTCCACCAATACGCGCCTGATCGGCACGCCGGTGATGAACGTTTCGGAGGAAGACCACTACGGCGTGGAATTCGCCGCCATTCGCGGCCGCTGGCATGCGGCGGCGGAATATCACGCGCTCACCGCCAACCGCGTCGACGCCTCCACCGTCACCTTCCAGGGCGCCTATGCCGAAACCGGTATCTTCCTCACCAAGGGCGACCACCGCGGCTACAAGGAAGGTATC
Organism: Novosphingobium sp. ZW T3_23; assembly: GCF_044987305.1. NCBI lineage: Bacteria > Pseudomonadati > Pseudomonadota > Alphaproteobacteria > Sphingomonadales > Sphingomonadaceae > Novosphingobium > Novosphingobium sp. ZW T3_23. Next base: position 84,970 of record NZ_JBJDRF010000002.1, on the reverse strand, counting down.
TTCCGCGTCGAGAAACCCGCTCACCCCATGGGCGATGGCGGCATGGGCTCGCTGCTGTTCACCTTGCGCTACGACTGGCTGGACCTCAACGACCGCGACATTCGCGGCGGCACCCAGAACGGCTACATCGCCGCGCTGGTCTGGGAGCCGATCCAGAACCTGCGCTTCAACGTCAACTACGCGCTGCTGGACTACACCGGCGCCAAGCCGACCGAATCCGGCAAGACCGACTACGACGCCCAAGTGGTGGGCACGCGGTTCGAACTGGATTTCTGAGGGGTCTGGGCGCGCGCGAAGTCGCGGCCCTTTGTACCTCCAGAGCCGTTTGTACCTCCGAGGCCCTCACCCGCCCGCCACGTCATCCGGCCTCGTCATCCTGAACTTGTTTCAGGATCCATCGCCCAGCACGCCCGGACGGTGCGACGAGGCGGAATGGATCCTGAAACGAGTTCAGGATGACGGAGTGTTTTCAACCAACGAAGCGCGTAGCCGGATCATTTCACCGAACACCGTCCTTCGCCCCGCGCCCTATCCCGCCGCCTCTTCCTTGCGCAGCGGCAGCATCAGCGAGGCGGTGGTGCCCTGCCCCGGACGGCTGTCTATATCGAAGCGGCCGCGATGGCGTTCGACGATGTGCTTCACGATCGACAGGCCGAGACCGGTGCCGCCCACCATCCGGCTGCGGCTGGTGTCGGCGCGGTAGAACCGTTCCGTCACGCGGGGGAGGTGCTCGGGGGAAATCCCGTCGCCGTGGTCCCGCACCGTCACCAGCACCCAGCCGGTCGGCGTCGATTCCAGGCTGACGTCCACCGGACCGCCCTGCTTGCCGTACTTCAGCGAGTTGTCGATGAGGTTGCGCAGCACTTGCGCCAACTGGCCGCGATCGCCGGTCACCACGGCATGCTCGCAGTTGGACTGCACCTCGATCTGCGCATCGCCGCGTGCCTCGCCCGCGATTTCCCGTGCCAGCGCGACCATCTCGACCCGTTCTGAGGGCACTTCGTGCTTCACCGCCTCGATGCGCGAAAGCGACATCAGGTCGGAGATCAGCGCCTGCATGCGCTGCGCCTCGTGCCGGATGGTGTCGAGGAAGCGCGTGCGCACGCTCTCGTCGCCGCCGGCCTTGGGGTTGTGCAGCGTCTCGACATAGCCAAGCACGTTGGCGAGCGGCGTGCGCAGCTCGTGGCTGGCATTGGCCACGAAATCGGCATGAGACTTGGCGACGCTGACCCGCTCCGACAGATCGTAGAGGCTGACCAGTCGGTCCGTCGGCGAAACCACGCGGCAATCCACTTCCCAGACGCTGCCGCCGGTGGAGAGGCCGGTAACGCGCGCGATCCCGCCCTCGTCGCTGAGGATCGCAGCGACGGCGCGCGGCTCGCGGATGGCGATGCGCACGTCCTGGCCGACGATATGGGCGCCGAGCAGCGCCCGCGCCGCGCCGTTGGCGTAGCGCACTTGCCCGCGCGACACCATCATCGCGGGGGTCTGGAGATGTTCCAGGAGGTGGACGCCGTCACCGGCCATGCTGTTCGCCTTTATCCTTCGCCGCATCGTCATATCCGGATGCCGATCCTTCCCCATGCCCGCACCTGACGACAAGACAAAGACGCAAAGGCAACGAACTTGCGGAAAATACCACGTTCGGCCCTCGCTAAATACGTATGCACCGGAAGGTTCTGTTCAATCCGTGCAAACGAGGTTGAGGTTTGACGCACTCTCGCCTAGCACGACGCACGCAGTTCGTGCCATGCTGCAACCGCGAAGAGGGACGTCGTTCCCGCTCTGCCGCATGGCCTGGAATGCAAGGAGGAGGAGGACCCCGTCGATCACGGCGGGAATTGAAGCAATAGGGGATCACCCCCAGAAGGTGGACTGCGCCCAGTGACCAATTCGATTTCGGCTCCATTCACGTCCGACCGCCTGCTCCTGTTCGGCGCCACCGGCGATCTTTCGCGCCGCATGCTCCTCCCCTCGCTCTGCGCGCTCGATGCCGAAGGCCTGCTCGATCCCAAGATCGAGATCATCGGCACCGCGCGTTCCGAGCATGACGATGCGGAATTCCGCAACTTCGCGCGCGAGTCGCTCGAACAGTTCCTGCCCGCCGAACGGCGCGGCGGCATGGCCCGGTTCCTCAATCGCCTGTCCTACCAGACGCTCGATGCCAACCAGATGGAAGGCTTCAACGCACTGGCTGCCAAAGTGGGCGAGCCGAAGGACGGGCTTTCGATCTTCCTCTCCACCGCGCCCAGCCTGTTCGAGCCGACCATCCGCGGCCTCCAGGCCAGTGGCCTTGCCGGAGACAACGTGCGCATCGGCCTGGAAAAGCCGCTGGGCGTGGACCTGGCGTCGAGCAAGATTATCAACGACGCCGTCGCCCGCGCTTTCCCCGAAGACCGCATCTTCCGCATCGACCACTATCTGGGCAAGGAAACCGTCCAGAACCTGCTGGCGCTGCGCTTCGCCAACCTGATGTTCGAGCCGCTGTGGAATGCCGCCCATATCGACCATGTGCAGATCACCGTGGCCGAGACCGTAGGCCTGGAATCGCGCGTGGCCTACTATGACGATTCCGGCGCGCTGCGAGACATGGTGCAGAACCACATGCTCCAGCTGCTCGCGCTCGTCGCGATGGAGCCGCCGGTCAGCTACGATGCCACCAGCGTGCGTGACGAAAAGGTGAAGATCCTGCGCAGCTTGCGCAAGGTTTCCGCCAACGAGACCGTCACCGGCCAGTACCGCGCCGGCGCCATCGGCGGCCAGGCCGTGCCGGGCTACGACGACGAACTCGGCAAGGATTCGAACACCGAGACTTTCGTCGCCATCAAGGCGCATATCGACAACTGGCGCTGGCAGGGCGTGCCATTCTACTTGCGCACCGGCAAGCGCCTGCCCAAGCGCACGACCGAGATCATCGTCCAGTTCCGCGATGTGCCGCACTCGATCTTCCACGGTCGCGGCGCGAAAACCGTGCCCAACCGGCTGGTCATCGGCATTCAGCCGAGCGAGAACATCACGCTCTCGCTCATGGCCAAGGTGCCGGGGCTGGATCGCGACGGTTTCGGCTTGCGCTCGATCCCGCTCGACATCGCCATGCCCGATGCTTTCGCCGGGCCGCAGCGCCGCATCGCCTACGAACGCCTGCTGCTGGACCTGATCGAGGGCGAGCAGACGCTGTTCGTCCGCCGTGACGAGGTGGAAGCGCAGTGGGAATGGATCGATGCGATCCGGGCCGGCTGGGAGGAACAGGCCCAGGAGCCCAAGACCTACACCGCCGGAAGCTGGGGCCCCTCCGCCGCCATCGCCCTCGCCGAGCGCGACGGCGTGACGTGGCACGAGTAGAACGGCCGCTGAAGGGCATGAAGCTGTCACGCACCCTATATATCCGGGGTGCGTGCTTCCCGCCGTGCCCAATCCCCCGCAAACCGGTGGAACATAGATGTTGACACCGGTTACCTGAACGCCTTCAAGCCCCGCGTGGGACATCCTGTCGCGGCGGCTTCGGGAGGCGGAGACAAAAAAGACAGACGGAAAGTGCAGGAGTAACCCCATGAGCAATCTCAGCCCGGTGGTCGCCCGCGTCACCGATCGCATCATCGAACGGTCGAAGCCCAGCCGCCAGCGTTACCTCGCCATGGTCGAGCGCGAGGCCGACCGTCATTCGGACCGCTCGTTCCTGTCGTGCTCCAACCTCGCGCACGGCTTTGCCGCCAGCGGCGAGGACAAGCCGGCGATCTCGGCGGGCAAGGCGATCAACATCGGCATCGTCACCGCCTACAACGACATGCTTTCGGCCCATCAGCCCTACGGCCGCTATCCCGAGCAGATGAAGCTCTTCGCCCGCGAAGTGGGCGCCACCGCGCAAGTCGCGGGCGGCGTGCCGGCCATGTGCGACGGCGTGACCCAAGGCTTCGACGGCATGGAGCTTTCACTGTTCAGCCGCGATACCATCGCCCTGTCCACCGCCGTCTCGCTCAGCCACGCGATGTATGACGGCGTGACCCTGCTGGGCATCTGCGACAAGATCGTGCCCGGCCTGGTCATGGGCGCGCTGCGCTTCGGCCACCTTCCAGCCGTGTTCGTTCCGGCCGGCCCGATGCCCAGCGGCATCTCCAACAAGGAAAAGCAGAAGGTTCGCCAGCTCTACGCCGAAGGCAAGGTCGGCCGCGAGGAACTGCTCGCCAGCGAGAGCGCCAGCTATCACGCGCCGGGCACCTGCACCTTCTACGGCACCGCCAACTCCAACCAGATGATGATGGAGATGATGGGCCTGCACATCCCGGCCGCCGCCTTCGTGCCGCCGAACACGCCGCTGCGCCAGGCGCTGACCCGCGCCGCCGTGCACCGCGCCACCGAACTGACGCGCAAGGGCGACGACTATCGCCCGATGGCGCGCGTGGTAGACGAAAAGGCGATCGTCAACGCCATCGTCGGCCTGCTCGCCACCGGCGGCTCCACCAACCATGCGATCCACCTGCCCGCCATGGCCCGCTGCGCCGGTATCCAGATCGACTGGCAGGACTTCGACGAGCTTTCCGGCGCCGTGCCGCTGATCACGCGCGTCTATCCCAACGGTTCGGGCGACGTGAACCACTTCCACGCCGCCGGCGGCATGGGCTGGATCGTGCGCGAACTGCTCGATGCAGGGCTGGCGCATGAGGATATCCTGACCATTTCCGAAGGCGGCATGCGCGCCTACGCCAGCGAACCGACACTTGATCGCGACAGGCTCGCGTGGAAGCCCGCCCCCACGGTCAGCGGCGACGAGGCCATGCTGAGCACGGTGGCAAAGCCCTTCCTGCCCGATGGCGGCATGCGCCTGGTCTCCGGCAATCTGGGTCGCGCCACCTTCAAGACCAGTGCGGTCGATCAGGAGCGCTGGACGATCGAGGCGCCCTGCCGCGTGTTCGAGACACAGGAAGGCGTCATCAACGCCTTCAAGGCGGGCGAGCTGGACCGCGACGTCGTGGTGGTCGTGCGCCACCAGGGCCCGCGCGCCAACGGGATGCCCGAACTCCACAAGCTCACCCCCCCGCTGGGCGTCCTTCAGGATCGCGGCTTCAAGGTGGCGCTGGTTACCGACGGCCGCATGTCGGGCGCCTCGGGCAAAGTCCCGGCCGCCATCCACGTCACCCCGGAAGCGCTGGCCGATGGCCCGATCGCCTATCTCCAGGATGGCGACATCGTCCGCCTCTCGGCCGAGGACGGCACGCTTTCCACCACCGCCGACCTCTCGGGCCGCACCCCCGCGCCGCTTCCGGCTCCCGCCGAAGGCATGGGCCGCGAACTCTTCGCGATGTTCCGGGCCAATGCGGGCGGCGCCGAACAGGGCGGCTCCTCGATGCTGGAGGTCGCCGGCCTGTGAGCGGTTCCGCAAGCACCCAACTCGTTGCCGTCGATATCGGCGGCACCCATGCCCGCTTCGCCATCGCCTCGGTCGATGACCGGGGACAGATCACCCTGGGCGAACCCGTCACGCTCCACACCAGCGAGCACGGCAGCTTCCAGCTGGCCTGGCAGGCCTTCCGCGAGCGCAATGGCGGCACTCTGCCCAATGCCATCTCGATCGCGATAGCGGGGCCTGTCGGCGGTGAGGTGATCCGCTTCACCAACAACCCGTGGATCATTCGCCCCGCGATGATTCCCGAGAAAATGGGCGTCGAGCACTATACGGTCGTCAATGACTTCGCGGCGGTCGCCTATGCCGTGGCGCTGGCGTCGGAAGACCAGTTCCTGCACCTGGCCGGGCCGGAAGGTCCGCTTCCCGCATCGGGCACGCTCAGCGTGCTCGGACCGGGCACCGGGCTTGGCGTCGCCCACTTGTGGCGCAACGGACTGCCGCACGGCCAGGGCGGGTTCTACCATGTGCAGGCCACCGAGGGCGGCCATGTCGACTATGCCCCGCTCGACCTGATCGAGGATGCCGTGCTCGCCCGCCTGCGCAAACGGCATAACCGCGTCTCGGTGGAGCGCGTCGTTTCAGGCCCGGCCATCGTCGATATCTACCAGACCCTCGCCGCCATGGAGGGCCGCGCCGTCCACGACCTGACCGATGTCGAAATCTGGACCGCCGGCACCAACCACTCCGACCCGCTGGCCGCCGCCGCCGTGGACCGGTTCTGCCTCTCACTGGGCAGCGCCGCGGGTGACTACGCGCTGGCGCATGGCGCGGGCGGCGTCGTCATCGCCGGGGGCCTCGGCTATCGTATTCGCGAAACCATCCTGTCCTCGGGCTTTTCGGAGCGTTTCCGCGCCAAGGGGCGTTTTGCCTCGCTGATGGCGCAGATTCCCGTCAAGCTTATCACCCATCCGCAGCCCGGCCTGTTCGGCGCGGCTGCCGCCTATGTCAGGGAGCATGTCCAATGAGCAGCCCATCCGAAGCCGTCGAAAAGGTCATGCGTCTGGCCCCGGTGATCCCGGTGCTGGTGATCGAGGATATCGAGCACGCCCTGCCCATCGCAGAGGCGCTCGTGGCCGGCGGCCTCCCCGCGCTGGAAGTGACGCTGCGCACCGAATGCGCGATCGAGGCGATCAAGGTGATGAAGCAGGTTCCCGGCGCCGTGGTCGGCGCGGGCACCGTGCTTTCGCCCGACGATCTCAAGCGCTCGATCGATGCCGGCGCGGAGTTCATCGTCTCGCCCGGCCTCACGCCGATGCTGGCCGAAGCCGCCTACAAGTCGCAGATCCCGTTCCTGCCCGGCACCGCCAACGCCAGCGACGTGATGTTCGCGCTGGAATGCGGGTTTGACCGCCTGAAGTTCTTCCCCGCCATGGCGGCGGGCGGCCCGCCTGCGCTGAAGGCGATCTCGGCCCCGCTCGCCAGGGCGAAGTTCTGCCCCACCGGCGGCGTCACCCCCCAGAACGCCCCGGAATGGCTGGCGCTGGACGCGGTGCTCTGCGTCGGCGGCAGCTGGATGGTGCCCAAGGGCAAGCCCGATGTCGCCCTGATCGAAGCGGCGGCCCGCGAAGCGGCGGGACTTCCGCGGTGAGCGGCCCGGCGCTGGGCACGGCCCAGGCGGGATCGCCGCTGACAACGGTCGAGGATCTCGATCATCGGCTTCAGGAACTCCACGTCCTGACCGCCCAGACGCCGACCTACAATCCCGTCTTCCAGCTTGGCCTCGAACTGTCGCGCAAGCTGGAAACCGGCGAAATGAGCCTCGATCACATCGAGGCTCTCGTCGCCGAGATGGAATGCGAGGGCCTGCGCGCCCGCGCCGCGCGGCTCGACCGCCTGCTCGCCCCGGTGGGCCTGTCCGACAACGACGCCCGCATCGATGCCATCGCAGCGGAAGGCAAGGAGGAAGGCGACGACTTCTCCGCCTTCGCCGTCCGCTGGCAGCGCCCCGCCGCGCATGTCGTGTTCACCGCGCACCCTACCTTCCTGCTATCCTCGGCCCAGACCGAAGCCGTCGCCGCCGCCGCGTCCAGCGGCGACCATAGCGTCGCATCGGTCTGCGTCGCCTCGCCCGAGCGCGACCACATCACGCTCGACTACGAACACGACAAGGCGATGGAAGCGATCGCGCGCGGCCAGAAGGCCCGCGACCGCATCAACGCCCGCCTCTTCGACATCGCCGCCGCCCGCTGGCCCAAGCGCTGGCGCGGCCTCAACCCGATGCCGGTGCGCTTCGCCTCCTGGGTGGGCTACGACATGGACGGCCGCACCGACATCGGCTGGTCCACCTCGATCCGCTATCGCCTTCAGGAAAAGGCGCTCCGGCTCGCCAGCTATGCAGAAAGCCTCGCCCAGGCCGCGCCGGAGATCGCCCGCAAGCTTGAGCGCGCCGGCAAGCTGACCGAGGACATGGTGGCCCGCTTCGCGGCCGATCTCACCGCGCCCGAGGCCCTGTCCGACGCCGCCAACGCCCTCACCGCAGACCATCCCGACCGGATCGTCAGCCTGGAAGGCGTGATCGCCGAGCTGGAGAACGAAGCCCGCCACGCCGATCAGGAAATCGCCCGCACCCTGCTCACCACCGCCGCCGCCATGCGCGCGGACGGCCTCGGCATGGGCTGGATCCACTTCCGCGTGAACGCCTCGCAGCTTCAGAACGCGATCCGCCTGCGCATCGACCCGGAAGGCAAGCTCAGCCTTGCAAGCCAGGCCGCGCTCATGCGCATGCGCGAACTGCTGGCCGAAGTCGTTCCGCTCAAGTCCAACTTCGCCGCCCTGGCCATCGAGAATTCCACCGCCGTGCGCCAGTTCCTGGCGATGGCGCAGATCCTTGCCCATATCGACGCCGACGCGCCGATCCGGATGCTGGTGGCCGAATGCGAGGAACCGGCGACGATCCTGGCCGCGCTCTACTTCGCGCGGATGTTCGGCATCGACGACAAGGTGGACGTCTCGCCCCTGTTCGAAACCGAATCTGCGCTGGAACACGGCGGCCGCTTCGTCGACGCCGTGCTGGCCGAACCCGCCTACCGTGACTATGCCCGCAAGCGCGGCCGCGTTTCGATCCAGACCGGCTTCTCGGACGCGGGCCGGTTCGTCGGCCAGGTGCCCGCCGCGCTGGCCATCGAACGCCTCCAGGGCCGCCTCTCCGAAGCGATGGTCGCCAATGGCCTTACCGATGTTTCCGCGCTGATCTTCAACACCCACGGCGAATCGATGGGTCGCGGCGCGCACCCCTCCAGCATCCAGGACCGCTTCCAGTGGCCGATGTCGCCCTGGGCCCGCCGCCGCTTCCTGCGCGCGGGAATCCGGCTGGAGCCCGAAGTCTCGTTCCAGGGCGGTGACGGCTACCTCTGGTTCGGGTCCGACGAACTGGCGCTGGCCACGCTGACCCGCATGGCCGAAATGCCGCTCTGGGGCGCCGACACCGATGCGCCGACCGACCTGTTCTATCGCCGCACCGACCTCAGCCTTGACTTCTATCGCGCGATCCGGGGCGTGCAGCACGAGCATCTGGAATCGGCCACTTACAGCCGGGCGATCACCGCCTTCGGCCTCGGCCTGCTCAACGACACCGGCAGTCGCAAATCGCGCCGCCAGTCCGACCTTGCCGCCGACCGCTCGATGAGCCTTCGCCAGATCCGCGCGATCCCGCACAATGCCATCCTCCAGCAGCTCGGCTATCCGGTCAACGTGATCGCCGGGATCGGCACCGCGTCCGACGGCAACCGCGAGGAAATCGCCTTGCTCCTGCGCGAAAGCGAGCGCGGGCAGCAGCTGCTCCGCCTGGCCCGCGCCGCCAATGCGCTCGCCTCGATCAAGACGGTGGCCGCGTATGGCGAGCTGTTCAATTCGGCCTACTGGGCCAGTCGCCCCTATCGCGGCGACGAGCAGTACATCGCCGAAGCCTGCCTGAAGCTGGCCGAATACCTCACCAAGGACGACCGCACCGGCGTGTTCCGCCGCCTCGCCTCGCGCCTCAGGGTCGATGCGATGAAGCTGCACTTCCTGCTCGACCTGCTGCCCGACGAAGCCCCGCTGCCCGATCGCGAGCACACCCGCCGCAGCCTCGGCGTGCTCCAGTCGCTGCGGATCGCGCTATTCAAGCACATGTTCCTGCGCGCCGTCATGGTCCCGCAGTTCAGCCGCGCCAACGACATCAGCCGCGACGACGTGCTGGAGATGTTCTTCACCCTGCGCGTCGAAGACGGCCTGGCCCAGCTTCGCCGCGCCTTCCCGACGAGCTTCCCCTCGATCGACGACTTCAAGGTGGACTGCCCCAGCGATTATCCGGATTCGAGCGCGACCGGCTACACCCGCATCCACCGCGAATACATCGACCCGATCGCCCGGTCCTACGGCCTGTCGCTGCGCATCACCACGGCGCTGGCGAACGAGTTCGGGGCGCATGGGTAGCTGCGGGAGCGTTGCTCGAGAGGGAGGCGGTCAGCGGTCAGCGCTTGCCTCCCGGAGGCCGCAGGTTTGTATGGCGAACCGCATTCCTGGTTTGCAATCACGGGCAGGGAACGCGGCCAGATAGATCCTGAAACAAGTTCAGGATGACGGCTGGAAATCCAGGGTCGGGTGAAAACGGAAGCGTCACGTCGTCCCGGACTTGATCCGGGACCGGTGTCTGTCTTTAGGCACGCCCTCGCATTGAGCCACCAAACGCCCCGTCGTCGCCCAGCCTAAAGTTGGGTGACGCGCGGCCAGCGGTCCCGGATCAAGTCCGGGACGACGGGGTTTTTCTGATCCGCCTTGGCGCGACCGACCCGCGCGCTACGCCATCAACTTCAGCAAGTTGTCGATCTCGCAGGTCGCGAAGCCCACGGTGCTATCGGAAATACCGTAGGGCAGCAGCAGCCGCTCGCCCACCTTCAGCGCGCCGCAGGTATAGACTACGTTGGGCACATAGCCCGAGCGGTCGGCGTTCTCGGCGGTGAGCACCGGCTCCACGGTGCGGGCCAGCACCTTGGACGGATCCTTCAGGTCCAGAAGCGCGCAGCCCAGCGCATACTTGCGCATGGCGCCAACGCCGTGGGTGAACAGCAGCCAGCCATGCTCGGTGGGGATAGGGCTGCCGCAATTGCCGATCTGGATGAACTCCCAGGGGTACTTGGGCTCCATCAGCAGCACGCCGTCGTCGTCCCAAGTGTCCAGCGTATCGGAGCGCAACAGGAACAGGTTCTTGCCGTCCTGTCGCCCGACCATCGCGAAGCGGCCGTCGATCTTCTCGGGGAACAGCGCCATGCCCTTGTTGCGCCCGGCGCGCCCCCGGATCGGTTCCAGCTCGAAGGCCCGGAAATCCCGCGTGCGCAAAAGCTCGGACCGGATCGAACTGCCGGAATAGGCCGTGTAGGTGCCCACCCACTCGTAGTCGCCGCCGCCATGGTCGAAACGCACCAGGCGCAAGTCTTCCAGTCCGCCGCGCTGTTGCTCGGTAATGGGGAAGATTACCGTGTTCGACAGGTTCGATTCGGTATGCCGGTGCACCGAAACGCCGTCATCGGCATCGGTCTGGCTTTCCTCGTCCAGTTCCACCGAAGTCGCGAAGGACGCCTGCGGCCAGAGGCAGAAGGTGCCGTCCACCTCGGCGATGCCCTCGCGGAAGGCGATCGAGCTGATATGCCCCTCGCCCACCGCGCGCAGGCTCATGATGAAGCGCACGGCGCCGTCCTGCATGCCCGACTGGTCGGGTGCCGGCACGATCGAGGGATTCATCAGCGCCGCCGCCGCGAAGGTATATTCGTGGCAGAAATAGGCGCCGATCAGCCGTCGGCGCGTCTCGGAAAACTGCGCGGGATCGAGTTCCAGGTTCGCCGCCACTTCCTCGAAGCGGTCGGCGAAGATCTTCTCGGTCTGCCAGTGGCGCTCCTTGAAGTCGCGCAGGACGCGTTCGTATTCCGCCGCCGCGCGCTCATCGCTGAGCGCGGCCACGTCCTCGACCAGGCGATAGGCGCGCCCACCGGCGTTCTTGCCCTGCCAGCCAAGGTGAAACGGACGCAACACGACTCGCGCCGGATCGGCGTAGAGGCGAGTCTCGAAGACATGAAGTGGTTCAGACCAGACGTTCTCGGGCCGATTCAAGCAATCCTCCACCACGTCCGAGCGGTGCCGAAACGGCAAGCTCGGCCAGAGCATAATGCGAAAGTTGGAAGGCGAGAATGGATTCCGCACCGCAATTGGAATTGACTCCCCGCGGCGTGACTCCATCCCGGCAGCGACCCGTTGCAATGTCCGCCAGCACGACCCCGCGATCGTTGCCGCCGAAGAACCAGCGCCAAGCCGTCAGGGCGTGTTCGGCCCAGAAGGCGCCGTGGCTGGCGGTCCAGGCGCTACAGGCGGCCTCGATTGCGGCCTGCGCCTCGAGCGGCTGCTGGTCGAACGGCAGGTAGCCGTGCGGCTTGCCGAAGCTTTCGGAACCGATCGGGCGGAATTGTCCGCGCGCCGAAACCTGCTGGCGACAGATCCATTCCAGCGTTTCCAGCCCCGCCCCAATCCAGGCCTCGTGGCCCAGCGCCAGGCCCGCCTCTATCAGCGCTTGCGGCAGACGCGGGTTGTCATAGCCCAGCACGGCCTCGAACCAGGCCCAATCCGGCCGGCGGCCATCTCCGAGCAGGCGCATCAGGAAGTCGCCGCCTTCCGCCACGCAGTCCAACGCGATGGCATTACCCGGATCGCGGCGCAGCACGGCGCAGGCGCCGAGCATGGCGAAAGCGCGGGCGCGCGGTGCCTCGATCGAGGAAAGACGCGGCAACACCTCCTCGAACAGCTGGAACGCCCAGTCCGACAGGCTCTGGTCCGGCGCCCGCTCGTAAGTCTGGCCGAGCGCCCAGATGGCGCGGCCGTTCGAATCTTCCGATCCCTCGTCCTCGCACCAGTCGCGATCGAAGCGCATGAAGTTACGGAAGCGGCCGAGGTCCGGGTTCCAGGCGGACTGCACGAAGGCGGCGTAGACCAGGCTCCACTTCATCCGCTCGGCCACGGGAAGGCCGCGCGCCACGTTCATCAGCATGAGCGCGCGGGCATTGTCGTCGAGGCAGTAGCCGTGGCGCCGGTCCGGCACGACGCCGACCGAGTGCTGGAGCATGCCGGTGGCATCGCTCATCGCCAGCACTGCGGCAAGTCCGGGCGTCGCGGTGATGGGCGGCAGCGACGGCTCGGGTGCGCGGGCGCGGTCCACCAGGCGCATGCTGGCGTCGGCAAAGCGCGGCCAGATCATCTCGCGTCCGCGCGCCCAAGCGCGGCGCTGCATGGCGGCCAGTTCGGCGGGCTGGTCGAACAGGGCGTTGACGGCTTCGGCGATGGCCTCGCTGGACCCCGGCTCGATCAGGCGCCCGATGTCCTCACCCAGCAGCTCGCGGGCGTGAACATAGGGCGTCGAAACCACGGCCTTGCCCAGCGCGACGGCATAGCTGAGCGTGCCCGAAGTGGACTGCTGCATGCCCAGGTAAGGCGTGAGATAGATGTCGCAGGCTTCCAGCTGGTCCAGCAGTTCGCCGGTGTCGAGGAAGCGGTTCTCCCAGGCGATATGCGCCGAAACGCCCAGCTCTTCCGCAAGAGCCTGCAACTCCTCGCGATAGGCCTCCCCCTCGTAAGCCACGAGATTGGGGTGGGTGGCGCCGACGATGCGATAGATCACCTCGGGATGGCGCGCGACGATACCCGGAAGCGCGCCGATGGCGTTCTCCAGACCCTTCCCGCGGCTGAGCAGGCCGAACGTCATGAGCACCTTGCGGCCTTCCAGCCCCAGGCTCTCCTTGAACTCCTCCTGTCGCCCGAAGGGCCGGTCCGGCGCGCCGTGCTCGATTACCTCCAGGACGCGGCCCGGCACGTCATAGTCGCGTTCCAGCAGTTCGCGCGAATATTGCGACATGACCATGATGCGAGAGGCGCGCGCGATGAGGTGGCGCAGGATCTCCCGCTGGTGTTCGGAAGGATCGGTGAGCACGGTGTGCAGGGTCAGCACCAGCGGTGCGGCTAGACGGTCGACGAAGTCGAGCACCATCTCGCCATCCGCGCCGCCGAAAATCCCGTATTCGTGCTGGACCCATACCGCGTCCACGCCCGCTTCGTTGATCTCGCGCGCGGCGCGGGCATAAGCGTCCGGATCGTTGCAGTCGATCCGCTGAACCGCATCGGCATAGTCCAGGGGCTGCGCGGGATCGTCGAGCGCATAGACATCCACGGCCATTTCGGAATGAAATTCCGCCAACTGCTCGAAGATATCCGTTGTAAAAGTGGCGATGCCGCACTTTCGGGGCGCGAAATTTCCCACCAAGGCAATGTGAAGCGGCCGAACCGGCTCCACATCGATATCGTTGGAAGTCGCATCGAAAATCGAACGGACTTTATCGGAACCCGATTTCCGGCCGGGTTCGTCATCACGAGGCATCAAGTTCATGCGCACCCCGCAGAAGGTGGAGGAGAATGCTCAATGAAAGCCGAACTGTGCCATGAGTTTCCCGCTGCACTGCAAAAAATTTGACATAACGCGGCAGAATGACCGTTGCGGGCGCCGTTCAGAGCGCGGTAATCCGCTGCGTTCACATTTGTGCAGTTGCGAATCGGGCCGCCGCGTGACCGACTCGAGCCTGCGCCGGAGCGCCTCTCCGGCAAGTCGGGTCGCAAAAGTATAGACAAGAAAACGGAGCCAGCACTTTCGCACCATAGACTTCGTTCCGGCGCTTTCCTATGTCCCGATGACGCGCAAACACAGAGACACGACGGGAACACAATGCCCTCCGACTCCAGCCTTCTCGCGACCCAGGACCAGGTGCTTCACCGCCTGCTTTCCGCTGTTTTCGGCCCCGATGCCGCGACTTCGGCCCTGACCGTCCTCACCATCGACCCCGCCCTTTCCGGAACCGGCGACACCGTGTCCCGCGCCCAGGTGGCCATGGCCCTCAACGCGGCGCTTTTCGCCGATCTGCTGGACCGCGTGCCCACCGCCGCGCGCTACGTCCAGTCCGTGCGCGAGGCAGGCGAAACGATCGGCTTCGATCACGGAGCGCTGCGCACAATCGACGGCGAAACCGGCGAGCTGCCCGGCGGCCATCAGGCGTTCGGCCGCTTCCTCGCCCCGCTGGGCTATGAGGTGGCCGGGCTCTATCCGCTGCCCAAGCTCCGGATGACCGGCCGCGCCTATGTCCAGCGTGACCTGCCCGAGACGATCCCGCAGTTCTTCGTCTCCGAACTTCACGTCGATCAGCTTTCCGAAGCTGGCCAGGCGGCCTGCGCCAGCGTGTTCGGCGCCTCGGCCGATCCGCTGGGCGAAGCCGAAGGGGCCGCCTTCAACGCGCTTTCCGCTGAGGGCGCCTGCTCCTTCGACGAAGCCGTCACCGCGCTCAAGGGCGCGCTGGCCTGTTTCGGGCGCCAGCATGAGCCGCCCTCGCTGACCGACTACGAAGTGCTGCTGTCGGAAACCGGCGAAGGCGCCTGGATCGCCACCGAAGGCAATGCCTTCAACCACGCGACCACCCGGACCGACAATGTCGCGGCCCTTGCCGAGGAATTGAGGGCGGACGGCTATCCGATGAAACCCTCGGTCGAAATCTCGCAGAACGGCCGCGTACGCCAGACCGCGATCCTGGCCGACAAGGTTGTTCGCCCGTTCCGCGAAGCCGATGGAGCGGAGGTTCCGCTGCCGGTGCCGGGCTCGTTCTACGAATTCATCACGCGTGACATCGATCCGGAGACCGGCAAGCTCGATCTCACCTTCGATTCGGGCAATGCCACCGGCATCTTCGCCGTGACGAGGAACGCATGAGCCTGCTCCAGTCGTTCGATCCGGCCAGCGGCGCGCTGGTCTGGGAAGGCGAGATCGCCGATGCCGCCGCCGTCGATGCCGCGCTGGCCCGCGCCCATGCGGCGTTTCCGGCCTGGGCCGCCCTTTCCGTTTCCGCGCGCGTTGAGGCGGTGCAGCGCTACAAGGCTGTGCTGGAGACCCGCAAGGACGCGATGGCCGAGACGATCTCTCGCGAGACTGGCAAGCCGCTGTGGGAGACGCGCACCGAAATCGCCTCGATGATCGGCAAAGTCGGCATCTCGATCGCCGCGCAGGCCGAGCGCGCGGGGGAAAAGCGGCAGGACATGCCGTTCGGACAGGCCGTGCTCCGCCACCGCCCGCATGGCGTGATGGCGGTGCTGGGGCCGTTCAACTTCCCCGGCCACCTGCCCAATGGCCATATCGTCCCGGCCCTGCTCGCGGGCAACACCGTGGTGTTCAAGCCTTCCGAAATGACTCCGGCGACCGGCCAGGCCATGGCCGATGCGTGGGCCGAAGCTGGGGCCGAAGCAGGCCTTCCGGAAGGCGTGTTCCAGATCGTCCACGGTGCGCGCGCCACCGGCGAAGCGCTGGTGGCGGGCCATATCGACGGCTTGCTGTTCACCGGCTCGGCAGGCGCGGGTGCGCATTTCCGGCGCATTTTCGCCAATCGCCCTGACGTGATCCTGGCGCTCGAACTGGGCGGCAACAACCCCCTGGTGGTGTGGGACGGAGACGTGGAAGAGGCCGCCTCGGTGGTCGTGCAGTCCAGCTTCATCACCACCGGCCAGCGCTGCTCCTGCGCGCGCCGGCTGATCGTGCCGGACAACGGCTTCGGTACCGCGCTGGTCGATGCCGTGGCCGCCCTGGCCGACCGCGTGACCATCGGCGAATGGCACGAGACGCCCGAACCGTGGTTCGGCCCGCTGATCTCGGCCCAGGCCGCCGAGGCCGCGAAGGCGCGTTTTGCTGACCTCGAAACGCAGGGCGCCACCGTCATCCGCGCCTTCACCGGCGTGGAAGGCCGCAGCGGCGCTTTCGTCACCCCCGGCATTCTCGACGTGACCGGCTTGGACGTGCCCGACGAGGAAATCTTCGCTCCCATCGTCCAGGTCACCCGCGTGCCGGACTTCGATGCGGCCATCGCCGCCGCCAATGCCACCCGCTTCGGCCTTTCGGCAGGCCTCGTCAGCGGCGACGACGCGCTGTGGGACCGCTTCGTGCTGGAAAGCCGCGCGGGCGTGGTCAACCGCAACCGCCCGACTACCGGCGCGGCCGGCTCGATGCCGTTCGGCGGCTTGGGCGACAGCGGCAACCACCGCCCAAGCGCCTATTACGCCGCCGATTACTGCGCCTATCCGGTCGCCAGCTTCGAGGCTGCCGACGTGGCGGGCAACAGCGGCGCGCTCGCCGGCAAGCTGCGTTGATGGCAGGGCTGACCAGCGAGGAACGCGATCTTCTTGCCCCGGTAGAGCGGGCCCCGATCCTCGCGCGGACGCTGGACTGGGCGGCGATCAACAGCGGCACCGGCCATATCGAAGGGCTGGCGGCAATGGCCAAGCAACTGGCAGAGGCAGTTGCCGTCCTGCCGGGCGAGGTCAGGCTGGTCGATCCCGCCCCGGTCGAGAAAGTGGACAGCCAGGGCCATGCCCGCGAGGTCGCCCATGGGCGTCACCTGGTGCTCTCGGTGCGGCCCCAGGCCGAGCGGCGGGTGATCCTCACCGGCCACATGGACACCGTCTACCCCGCCGATCACCCCTTCCAGACGTGCCGCTGGATCGACGAGAACCGGCTCAACGGCCCCGGTACGGCGGACATGAAAGGCGGTCTTTCGCTCATGCTGGCGGGGCTTGCGGCCTACGAGCGCTCCGGCGCGACGCTGGGCTACGATGTCCTCGTCAACAGCGACGAGGAGACCGGCTCGCTCTCCTCCGCCGCGCTGATCGCGGAGCTGGCGCAAGGCAAGCTGGCCGCGCTGACTTACGAACCGGCGCTGCCCGGCGGCCAGATGGCGCGGGCACGGCCCGGATCGGGCAATTACGCCGTCGTCGTCCACGGCCGCGCAGCCCATGCCGGACGCAATCCCGATGAGGGACGCAACGCCGTACTCGCCGCCGGCGACCTCGCCCTGCGCCTTGCCGCGATGCGCCGCCCCGGCCTTTCCGTGAATCCCGCCAAGATCGAGGGCGGCGCGCCCAACAATACCGTGCCGGACCTTGCCATCCTGCACTTCAACATGCGCCCGGCCACACCCGAGCTGGCGGCCGAGGCACAGGCGCATATCCGGACAGCAGTCGCCGAAGTCTCCGCCGCGCACGATGTCCACATGCATGTCCACGGCCATGTCTCGCGCCCGCCGAAGGCGATCTCGGCGCGGACCGAGGCGCTTTACGGCATGGTCGGCAAGGCCGCCGCCGACCTCGGCCAGCCGATGAGCTGGAAGGACACCGGCGGCGTCTGCGACGGCAACAACATCGCCGCCTGCGGCGTTCCGGTGCTGGATACCATGGGCGCGCTGGGCGGCTCCATCCACTCGCCCGACGAATTCCTGCTGGCCGATTCCCTCGACGCCCGCGCCCGCCTCACCGCTCTGGTCCTCCACCGACTGGACCGCCACGGAGTTCTGCCCGCATGACGTTTCTCCTGCGCACCGCACAGGAAAAGGATCTGGAATCGCTGTACCGCATGGCCAAGGGCACCGGCGGCGGCTTTACCAACCTGCCGCCCGACAAGCCGACGCTCGACGCCAAGCTGAAGCGCACCGCCAGGAGCTTCGCCCGCCAGAGCGACGAGATCGCCAACGACCTGTTCGTCTTCATCCTCGAAGACACCGAGACCGGCAAAGTGCGCGGCACCTGCCAGGCGTTCTCGCAAGTCGGCACCGAGTTTCCGTTCTACTCCTATCGCCTCGGCCGTATCACCCAGCATTCCAAGGAGCTGGACCGCACCTTCCGCGCCGAAATGCTGACGCTCTGCACCGATCTGGACGGGGCGAGCGAAGTGGGCGGGCTCTACCTTGACGCCACCGAGCGTTCGGCCGGCGTGGGCAAGCTGCTGGCGCGCAGCCGCTACCTCTTCATCAAGATGCACCGCGAGCGCTTTGGCGACACCACCCTGGCCGAACTGCGCGGCGCCATCGACGACGCCGGCAACTCACCCTTCTGGGACGGCCTGGCCGGGCGCTTCTTCGACATGAGCTTCCGCGACGCGGACGAATTCAACGCCAAGCACGGCAACCAGTTCATCGCCGATCTCATGCCCAAGCACCCGATCTACTGCGCACTGCTGTCCGAAGCGGCGCGGCAGGTGATGGGCCAGCCGCACTATTCCGGCCGCCCGGCCATGCGCATGCTGGAGAACGAGAACTTTTCCTTCCAGAACTACGTCGACATCTTCGACGGTGGCCCGACCATGATCGCCCGCACCGACCAGATCCGCACCGTGCAGGAAGCCCGCACGGCCGAAATCACGGCGATCGCGGTTGCGGACGACGCGGAAGCCAGCCATCTTGTCGCCACCGGGCGCCTGGCGGATTTCCGCGCCTGTCTCGGGAAGGTCGATGCGGCTGGCGGCGGCGTGACGCTGGACGCGGCAGCGGCGGCGTTGCTGGGCGTGGGGCCAGGGGATGTCGTGACGTACGCCAGCGCGTGAGAGGGTGAGAGATAGGGGTGGTGGTGAGAGGCCGTCGTCCCGGACTTGATCCGGGACCGCTGGCCGTGAACAGCCCACGTTTAGGCAGGGCGCTTTACTGCCCGCTCGCGCCTAAAGCGCTGCCAGCGGTCCCGGATCAAGTCCGGGACGACGTCTCCTCCCTCTTCATCCTCCCCCTTCACCCTCACCCCCTCCCTCACGACGTTTATTGCAACCGACCCTCCGCCTTTTGCAATGGTGCCGCCATCACCAGCGCTCATATTGGAACCATGACCACGCTCCCCGCAACGCTCCGCTCCTCCGCCTTGCCCGAACCGATCCGCGCGGCGATCTTCGACATGGACGGGACGCTGCTCGATACCGAGGCCGTGCACGGACGCGCTTTCGCGGCTACCGGCGAGGCCATGGGCTATCCGCTTCCGCTGGACCTGCGCGAAGCGGTGGTTGGCGTCCACCGCGACGGTTCGCGCCGCCTGATGGCTGAGCACATGGGCCCGGACTTCCCGCTCGACCGCTTCTTCGACGAAAGCGACCTGGCCTTTGCCGCCATGCTCGACGCCGGTATTCCGCTGCGGCCCGGCGCGGAAGTTATCCTGGAGCATTTCGCCAAGGCAGGCGTGCCGATGGCGATCGCCACGTCCTCCGAAGCGCCTTACGCCCAGCAGCGGCTGGAGAGGGCCGGATTGCTGCGCTATTTCGATGTCGTCGTCACCCGCAGCGATGTGCGCGAAGGCAAGCCGCATCCGGAACCCTATCTGCTCGCCGCCAGCCGTCTCGGAGTCGATCCGGCCGATTGCGTTGCGATCGAGGACAGCCCGGTGGGCGTGCGCTCGGCCACGGCAGCGGGGATCGCCACGGTCATGGTGCCCGACCTGCTGCCCGCCACCGAGGAACAGACGCTGGTCTGCGCGGAGATCCTGCCGAGCTTGCACGCGCTGCGCGATCTGCTGCTGACGCCTGCCGAGGGCTGATACCCCGAAAGTCGACACCCCGTCGTCCCGGACTTGATCCGGGACCGCTGACCGTGAACAGCCCACCCACGGAAGGGCGCTTTCCCGCCAGGTCGCGCCTAAAGAATTGCCAGCGGTCCCGGATCAGGTCCGGGACGACGAATTGCTCCGGGTATAGCTCTGCCCGACCGCTGGACCGCCATGCCGCGATCTGGCTACGGGCGAGCGGATGAGCATCATCGCCACCATCATGAATTCGACCACCGGCCAACCCATCCAGAAGATTACGTTCGGCCGCATGCCCAAGCCCTGGGCTAGCTTCAACCTCGCCAGCGGCGAACTCGTCACCGCCGACCGCGTCCATGTCGGCAAGCCCGCGCCCGGCAAGTTCGTGGCGCCGGTGGAGGTCTGGGTCACGCCGAAAGCCTGACCCGTAGCCTCAAGTCCTGTCCGGCTGCCTGTCGGCCTGATTATCGGGATGCGCCGCGACGAACGCCGGATGCTCCCGACAGGCCGCCTCGATCCGGGTAAGATGCGGATAGCCGTCGAGATCGCAGGAAAACCGCCGCGCATTGTAGAGCTGCGGCATCAGCACACATTCGAACAGGCCCGGCGCGTCGAACAGGTAGTCCCCTGCTTCACGCTCGGCCAACCGCGCCTCCACGCCCTCGAAAGTGCGGGCGATCCAGTGGCGATACCAGGCGTCCACTTCCGCCTGCGCATGGCCGAGATCGCGCTTCAGATACTGCAACACCGGCAGGTTGAGCGGCGCATGCAGCTCGGTGGCGATGGCCATGGCCAGTTCGCGCGAGGCGAAGCGATCCTCGACATCGCGGGGAAGCAGCGGCCGATCGGGAAAGCTCTCGTCGAGCCATTCCAGGATCGCCATCGACTGCGCGTAGACGCGCCCGTCGATCTCCAGCGCCGGGACACCGCCGTAGGGGTTTAGGCGGCGGTATTCCGCGGAGCGCTGCTCCCCGTCGAGCAGATTGACGGCAACCTGCTCGTATTCAAGTCCCTTGAGACCCAGCGCGATGCGCAAGCGGTAGCTCGTGGAGCTGCGCCAATAGCCATGGAGCTTCACGCCTTCAGGTCTCCGCCGCGATCTTCTCATGCAGCCATGCCGCGTGACGCGGAGCGCGCTTGGTGCGCGACCATTCTTCCAGCATGTCCTCGGCCACGGCCTTGAGCTGGGCCATCTGGCTGGAGGTGCCGAACTGCCAGGCCAGTTCCAGACGGTGGCCGTTGGGATCGAAGAAATAGATCGACTTGAACACGCCGTGATGAACCGGGCCGACCACCGACATCCCGCGCGCTTCGGCCCGCTCCTTCGCAGCCAGCAGGCCTTCCTCGCTCTCCACCTTGAAGGCGATGTGCTGAACCCAGGCGGGTGTGGCCTCGTCGCGGCCCATGTCGGGCGAGTTCGGCAGCTCGAAGAAGGCGAGCACGTTGCCGCCGCCGCAATCGAGGAAGACGTGCATGTAGGGATCGGGCGCGCCGGTGGAGGGCACCTTGTCCTCGGCGATGGCCAGCATGAAATCCATGCCCATCACCTCGCGGTAGAAGTCCACGGTCTCCTTCGCGTCGCGGCAGCGGTAGGCGACGTGGTGAATTCCGCCCAAAACAGGTGTCTTGTCAGTCATCGTCAATCTCCCGGAAATCGGGGGCAGACCTGCATGGGCCTGCCCCTCTCTCCCAACCTCGTTTATTCGGCAGGCTCGTCCACCTTCAACACCCCGCGACGGATCTGGTCGCGCTCCATGCTTTCGAACAGGGCCTTGAAGTTGCCGTTGCCGAAGCCGTCGTCGCCCTTGCGCTGGATGAATTCGAAGAACACCGGCCCTACCCGCGCTTCGGCGAAAATCTGGAGGAGCAGGCGGGGCTGCCCTTCCCCGGTTGTGCCGTCGAGCAGGATGCCACGCATCTTCAGTTCCTCGGCCGGTTCGCCGTGACCGGGAAGGCGCTCGTCGAGCATCTCGTAGTAGGTTTCCGGCGGCGCGGTCATGAACGGCACGCCAAGCGACTTGAGCCGGTCCCAGGCGCCGATCAGATCGTCGCAGATCAAGGCGATATGCTGGATGCCCTCGCCGTTGAAAGCGCGCAGGAACTCGTCGATCTGGCCTTTTCCGCCTTCGGCTTCCTCGTTGAGCGGGATGCGGATCTTGCCGTCCGGCGCGGTCAGCGCCTTGGAGGTGAGGCCGGTATATTCGCCCTTGATGTCGAAGTAGCGGATCTCGCGGAAGTTGAAGAGCTTCTCGTAATAATCCGCCCAATAGGCCATGCGGCCGCCGTAGACGTTGTGGGTCAGGTGGTCGATCAGGTCGAAGCCCGCGCCCACGGGATGGCGATCGACGCCGGGCAGATAGTCGAAATCGATGTCGTAGATCGACAGGGCGCCGTCTCCCCGCCCGTTCTCATCGGCCCGCTCGTAACGGTCGATCAGGTAGATGATCGAGTTGCCGATGCCGCGAATGCCCGGAAGGTGCAGCTCCATCGGGCCGGTCGCGACTTGTACCGGCTCGGCCGACCGGGCGAGCAGTTCGGCATAGGCGGCACGCGCGTCGCGCACGCGGAAACCCATGCCGCAGGCGGAGGGGCCATGCTCGCGGCTGAAGAACCAGGCCGGGCTGTGCGGCTCGTAGTTGGTGATGAAGTTGATGCCGCCCTGGCGCCAGAGTTCCACGTCCTTCGAGCGGTGACGGGCGACCTTCGTGAAGCCCATGGCTTCGAACACCGGCTCCAGCACGCCCTTTTCCGGCGCCGAAAACTCGACGAACTCGAAGCCGTCGAGTCCGATGGGGTTGTCGAAAAGGTCGGTCATGAAGTCAGTTCTCCGAAAGGTGTTTCGCCGGGAAGCGTCTCTCCGGCGGGAATGGGCGGCGCCGTGCGCCAGGTTTCGTAGACGGGGCCGAAATCCAGCCCGACAAGATCCTCGATCAGCTGGGGCAGGCTTTCGAGGACGAAATAGGTCTTCTGGAAGGAGTCGATCATGTACCCCGTGCGCATGACGCGGACGGAGTCGAAGGGCAGACGCAGCACCTCGGCATCCTCGATCGAGTAGCGCGTCTCGCTGGCGGAGGAGATGATACCGGCGCCGAAGACCTTCAGCGTGCCTTCCTCCCGCACCAGTCCGAACTCGATGGTGTACCAGTAGATCCGCGCCAGCATGTCGAGCGCGTCCATCGCCATGGCCCTTGCCCCGGCCTGGCCGTAAAGCTCCAGGAAATCGGCGATGGTCGGGTCGAGCAGCATCGGCACATGGCCGAAGAAATCGTGGAACACGTCCGGCTCGACAAGATAGTCCAGCTCATGCTCCTCGCGCAACCAGCGCGTCACCGGGAAGCGACGATGGGCGAGATGGTCGAAGAACACGGCATCGGGGATGAAGCCCGGCACCCCGACCAGCCGCCACCCGGTCGCCGGGCCCAGGATCGCATTGGCATCCTCGAACCGGGGTATGCCCTGCGCGCAGTCCAGCCGCGCCAGGCCCTGGCGGAATGCCGCGCAGGCATGGGTTTCCACCAGCGCCGATTGCCGCGCATAGAGGCGGCGCCAGCGCGCGTGCATCTCCGGGGTATAGGCATCCCAGTCCTGCGCGACCGTGTAGTCGTCGGCAGCCAGTTCATACTCTCCCCGAAGCTCGCTCTTGGATGTCTCGGTCGAGGGCTTCTTCATTCGGGAGAGATTATCACAGCTTCGGTGGCAGATTCGTGCGATTGCACGCGCTGCACGGCGATGTATGAGTGGTTTCAACCAGGAAATACTACTCAAGCAGGTGATTCATGCAGCTCGATCTGTTCGACCGGAAGATCATCGCCGCCTTGCAGGAAGATGCGCGCATGCCCGTGGCGCAAGTCGCGGAGCGCACCGCGCTTTCCGCTACCCCGGTGAGCCGCCGCATCAAGCGGCTGGAAGATGACGCGGTGATCCTGGGCTATGCGCCGGTACTCGACCCGCGCAAGCTGGGCTTCGAACTGGAAGCCTATGTGCTCATCAACCTCAACGCCCATATCGACGAGAACATCACCCGCTTCGAACAGGCCATCCGCGACAACCCCTACGTCATCGCCTGCCATGCTGTGACGGGGGACATGGACTACATCGTCCACATCATCGCGCGGGACGTGGAGCATCTTTCGCAGATCACGCTGAAGACGCTGGTGCGCATCCCCGGCGTTCGCGATGTGAAGTCGAGCATCGTGCTGGAAGCGATCAAGGAACAGCGCGCCCTGCCGCTGGAATAGGGCGCAGGCTGCCCGCCCAAACACGAACGTCATCCTGAACTTGTTTCAGGATCCAACTCGCCGCCGACACCGCCGGTCTTTGGGAGAAATGGATCCTGAAACGAGTTCAGGATGACGTTGGTTTTTCAGCAAAGGTGGCGCCGAAAGCGCGGGAATACGGGGTGCAGGGGTGGTAAACCCCTGCTCTCCCCTTCTCGTCACCGCCCGAGCAGGTTCCGCGCCTGGCTGGCGATCTGCGCGAGCATCGCCGGGCTCAGCGGCGCGGTGTTCTCCGCGCGCTGGACCATGGAGCGGAAAGTCTGGATCGCGGCGATGTTCGCCCGGCCCCATTCCTCCGCAGCCGCAGCCGGGTCGGACTTGCCCGCCTTCGTCCCCGCGAGACGCCGCAGGAAGTCCAGCCGCATCTGCTGGAAGTCGCGCGCAAGGCCGGCGACGAGCAGGCGCTCCCAAGGATCGGAGGGGTTCATGATCGTCGCGCTGGCCTGAGCCCAATCGAGTCCGAGACCGGCGCCGATGCGGGTGAAGGCGCCCACCAACTGGCGCGGATCGATCCCCGTATCGGCCGCGAGCGCGGCGATGCCCACGGCGCCGTCGAGGTCGTAGAGATTGGCAACCATGCCCGCCTCGGCCTCGGGCGCGCCGAATTCGAGCAGCCCGCTGCGCAGCTTGCGCGAGTGCGCGGCGATGCGCTCGCCCAGCAGTTCATGGGTGTCGACCGAAAGCGCCGCCACCGGCTTGCCGATGCGCGCGAGCACTTCGGACGGCGCCGACTGTCCGGCGCCGGCGCGCAGCAGGTCGGCCATGTGCCCGCGCACGACGCCCGCCGTGCGGTCGAACAGCGCGATGCGCGCATCCTCGCTCATGGGCGCGACCTCGAGCCGCTCCCACAGCGCGTCGAGATCGAACAGCTGCACGGCCAGCGCGAAGGCCGACGCCACATGCGCCAGGTCCGCGCCTTCTTCCTCGGCCAGTTCGAAGGGATGGACGATGCCGAGGCGGTTGACGATGCGGTTGGCCAGCTTGGTGGCGATGATCTCGCCCGCCAGACGGTGCCCTTCGATGAAGCGGGCGTATTTCGCCTGCATCGGCTGCGGGAAGGCCGCGAGCAGCATCGGCTGGAGCGTGGCGTCGGTGGCGAGATCGGATGCCTCGATCGCGGCCTGGAGCACCAGCTTGCCGCTGGACAGCAGCACCGCCAGTTCAGGGCGCGTCAATCCGCGTCCGTCCTGCGCCCGGCGTCCCAGCGATTCGTTGTCGGCCAGGCCTTCGGTCTTGCGGTCGAGGTTGCCGCCTTCCTCCAGCGTCTCGATCAGGCGGACATGAGAAGGCATGGCCGCCGCGCCGCCACGCTCGGCGATGGAAAGCGCCAGGGCCTGGAGGCGGTTGTCCTCGAGCACCAGTTCGGCCACTTCATCGGTCATCTCGCGCAGCAGCTCGACGCGCTCATCCTCGCTGAGCCGGTCGGCGCGCTTGGCGGCGGCCAGCGCGATCTTGATGTTGACCTCGTTGTCCGAGCAGTCGACGCCCGCGGAGTTATCGATAAAGTCGGTGTTGATGCGCCCGCCCTTGGACGCGAACTCGATGCGCGCGGCCTGGGTGACACCAAGGTTGGCGCCTTCCCCGATGACGCGGACCCGCAGCTCGTTGGCGCTGACGCGCAAGGCGTCATTGGCCGGATCGCCCACGGTCGCGTTGTTTTCGGCCGAAGACTTCACGTAAGTGCCGATGCCGCCGAACCAGAGCAGGTCCACGGGCGCCCAGAGGATCGCGGAGATCAGCGATTCCGGGTCCAGCTCGGTCGCCTCGATGCCGAGCGCGGCGCGCACTTCTTCGGTCAGCGCGATCGACTTGGACTTGCGCGAGAACACGCCGCCGCCCTGCGAGATCAGGCTCTTGTCGTAGTCGTCCCAGCTCGAATGCGGCAGGTCGAACATGCGCTTGCGCTCGGCCCAACCCTTCGCGGCGTCGGGATCGGGATCGAGGAAGATGTGGCGGTGGTCGAAGGCGGCCACCAGCTTCAGCGACTTCGAGAGCAGCATGCCGTTGCCGAACACGTCGCCCGACATGTCGCCGCAGCCGATCACGCGGACCGGGTCATTCTGCACGTCCACGCCCATTTCCAGGAAATGGCGTTGCACCGAAAGCCAGGCGCCGCGCGCGGTGATGCCCATGGCCTTGTGGTCGTAGCCGTTGGAACCGCCGCTGGCGAAAGCGTCGTCCAGCCAGAAGTCGCGCGATTCGGCGATGCCGTTGGCGACGTCGGAGAACTTGGCCGTGCCCTTGTCCGCCGCGACCACGAAGTAGGGGTCTTCGCCGTCCAGGATCACCACCGCATCAGGGTGTACCACCTTGTCGGCCACGATGTTGTCGGTGATCGACAGCAGCGTGCCGATGAAGATCTCGTAGCTCGCCTGCCCCTCGGCGGCCCAGCCCGCACGGTCGAGCGCGGGGTCGGGAAGCTGCTTGGGGTAGAAGCCGCCCTTGGCCCCGGTCGGCACGATCACCGCGTTCTTCACGCGCTGCGCCTTCATCAGGCCCAGAATCTCGGTGCGATAGTCGTCGCGGCGGTCGGACCAGCGCAGGCCGCCGCGCGCGACTGGCCCCGCGCGCAAGTGGATGCCTTCCACGCGGCGCGAATAGACGAAGATCTCGCGCCAGGGCAGCGGCTTGGGCAGGCCGGGCACGAGCGCCGAATCGAACTTGAAGGCCAGCGCCGTCTCGCCAGCGGGCGCGAAGGCGTTGGCGCGCAGCATCGCCGTCACCACGTCGCGGAAGGCGCGCAGCACGCGGTCGTCGTTGATCGCGCTGACCTCGGCCAGACCGGCGCGGATCGCTTCCTGTGCCTGCGCCTTGGCCTCTGCGCGGTCGCCCTTGAAGGCGGGATCGTGGATGGCCCGGAACAGATCGACGATGCCCAGCGTAACCGCCGGCGCGCCGAGCAGGGCATCGACCACGGTGCCGATGCCGAAGTGCATGCCCGCCTGGCGCAAGTAGCGATACCAGGCGCGCAGCCAGTTCGCCTCGCGCTTGGAAAGGCCGAGGCCGGGGACGAGGCGGTTGAAGGGATCGTTCTCGCCCTGGTTGTTGAGCACGCCGGCCAGTGCGTCCTCGATCATCGGCGCCAGCTTCAGCACTTCACGCGCGTCGCCGCCGGTGGGCAGGGCCAGAGTGAAATCGTGGATCGTGCCGATGCGGCCCTTGTCCAGCGCGGTCGGCATTTCCGCGAGCACGCGGAAGCCGAAGTTCTCCAGCGCGGGGACGGCGTCGGAAAGCGGCAGGCTGCCTTCGGCCTGGTAGATCTTGAGGTGAAGCTGATGAGCCTCGCCGGAATCGTTCCGATAGAGCCGCACGCCGCGGCTGCCGCGCGCTTCGGTGCCGGCGTCGCCCACGACCAGGCCGCGCATATGCGCGATGTCGATCGCAGCCTCGGCCGGGCCGGAGTCGCTGCGGTAGGAGATCGGGAAGGCTTCGGCATAGCGCGTGGCGATGGCAGCGGCACGGCCCGGTTCGAGCGACTGCGCCAAGGCGGCCTCGACGGCCTCGCCCCAACCGCGCAGCATGACCTGCAAGCGGTGGTCGAGCGCTTCCTCGTCGAGAGCCTGCGCGCCGTCGCGGATGTCGAGCGTGTAGCGCAGCATCGCAAGGTTGCCTGCCTCGACGCTGAGCGACCAGTCGAGGGTGGGCGCCTGCGCGGCTTCCTCGATCATGGTCTGGATACGCTTGCGCATCTGGGTGGAGAGCGTATCGCGCGTGATCCACACGAAGGCGAAGAGGTGGCGCGACAGCGGCGAAGTGGTCACCACCAGGCGCGGGCGCGGCCGATCGACCAGTGCGGTCATCGTCGTGGCCAGACGCTCCACGTCGGCCTCGGTGAAACCGAGCACGAGGTCATGCGGCAGGCTGGTCATGGCATGGGCCAGCGCCTTGCCGGTGTGGCCGCCCGGATCGAAGCCGAGCTTTCCGGCAAGACCCGCGAGCAGCCGGCGAAGGCGGGGAACCCGGTCGGGCGCGACGGCCAGGGCGGCGCTCGTCCACATGCCGGCGTGCACCGACAGCGCGGATATCCTGCCGCCCTCGATCACGGGGACGAGGAACAGGTCGAGCGGAACCCGGCGATGGACGCGGGAAATGACGTTGGCCTTGATGACCATCGGCCCGCGTACCTGCCCGGCGGCAAGCTGGGCTTCGAAGGCTTCGAAAGCGCGCTCGTAGCTGGCGTCGGACAGCAGGTCGCGCGCGTCGCGCTTGCAGATGCCCAGCAGGTCGGCGTGGGTGCCGTCGCGGTGGCGGGTGACGTGGCCGAGCTGCGTCAGCATGCCGCCCGCGAACCAGCGCAGCAGATCGGCGCCTTCCACATCGTCGGTGCGGTCGGCGTCGGCGTCCATCGCCTCGACCATCCTGGGCCAGTCGGCCACGGCCACGCGCACATCGGCCAGCGTGGTTTCCAGCGCTGCCTGAAGATCGCGGCGCTGGCGCGCGTCGGCGCGGTCGGTTTCGATATAGATGATCGATTCGCGATGGGCCGTCGCGGCTGCGTCTTCAGGAAGGGCGATGATGTTGCCCGCCGCGTCGCGCTCGACGCGGATCACCGGGTGCGCCAGGCGGTCGATCACCAGACCCGCTTCGGCGATCACCGCAGCCACCGAGTCCACCAGGAACGGCATGTCGTCGTTGACGATGGCGATGCGCAGGTAGCGGCGCTCCTCGTTCACCGAAGCGATATCGATCACCGGCACGCCGGGCTCCCGATGCGCGGCAACATCGAGCACGACCGAAGCGGCCTCCTCAACCCAGGCCCCTTCGTCCGGCGCGTCACCGGGCAGCAGCGAATCGCGGATGCGCGCGACGATCGCCGGCTGCAGCGCCGAAACCTTCCGGTTCGGCTTGGAACGAGCCTTGGGGGCGGCGGTCAGATCGTCTGCGCTCATTGTATTCTCCCGCAAATCTACGGCAGGCAAGGCGTCGCAGGGCGCCTGCTGCCAGACGACGATATAGGCCCGGTCGAGCGATCCTGCATCCACCGCATGTCAAACCTTTCGGCCATGATCATGACGGCGGCGCGATCCGATACGACCGGCCTCTCATCGGCATCGCGAAGGTTGTAACGGCATTTCCCTGCCGCGCAACATTCGTTTAAATGTGCGAAATTGAATAATTTGCATCTTGAGGATGAGCCAGAAAAATCCTGCGCTCGCACGGGTTCTGCTCAGGCAAGGCGCGCCGTTGCACCGTCCAGATGGAGGCGTAGGAATGGCGCGAAAGTGCCCCCGAAGCGATCGCGACTGCGCGGCTTGGCACTCTCGTTCCCGGTGGGGCTGCCTCGATAGTCGATGAAGCTGGCAACTTGGAGGTCGGGCATGACCCACCAGCTATAGGCTTGCCACGGTGCCTCGACCGGATTGGCCAGGACCAGTCCATGGCCGTTCAGCAAGCGCCATGGCGCACCGATGCCGCCGGCAACGGCGCCGTAAAGGCCGGTCGGCGCGGTGATGCCCGGTGCGAAGACGCTCGCCTGGGTGGACCAGAACAGATAGCTCAGCCCGCGATGCCGCACGATATGCGGGCGTTCCAGCTCGTTGTTCAGGCCGGTTGCGTCGATCAGCGGGGGCAGTTCGACGAAGCCGCTTGCCTCTGTCTGCCGCGCAAGACCCACCACCCCGTTATGCGAGTTGCCGGAGGCGGCTGAGGACGCCGTGAACAGCAGAAAATCCTCGCCCCCGGTGCGGACCATGCAGGGGTCGCGGAATGCCTTGATGCTGCCTGCCCTGCCCTGCCCTTCGTGCCGCGTCATGTAGTGGACACCGGCAGGGGTGACGATCTCCTCCGGGTCCGACCATGGTCCGAAGGCTTGCTCGCCGTCGGACAAGGCCGCGCTGCTGGCGAAGAGGCGCTGCCGGAACGAGGGCGCCGCTTCGCCCCGCTCTCCGGCGACGGTGAAGCGCAAGGTCGCGATGCCGTGCTCGACCGTGGCCGACCCCGACCATTCGCGACTGCCCGGCGTGAACCCCTCCGCAAAGACCGGGCCAAGCGCCCTGAACCGTCCGTCCTTGCGATGGAAGTGGTGGATCCGGGCATGGTCGTGGCGCGCTTCGGGATCGGCAAAGGCCGGCGCGGCGAGCGCGAACCACAGTTCGCCGCTGCGCCAGCGCACCGGCTTGCCGTCGATGTCGGCCAGGGGCCAGGCGTCCCACACGTCAAGGTCGGGCGCCACCCGCCGCACGTCCTGCGCCGCGATGACGGGTGCCCGATCGACCGCCGCTCCGTGCAGAAGCGCCAGATCGGTAGCCGTCCAATGCAGCGTGGCGAGCTTCAGATCGGTTTCGGTCAAGCGCGCATACCTCTGCAATCAGGGGAGCCCGAAGCATCGGAAACGGGCAATGGATTGCAGGGTATCGGTCACATTTCGTCAATTCCGCAATTAAACCTAGGAAATCGCACCAGGAACCGGAAACGACGGCGAAGACGGTACATCGCCGGATTGAAGCGGGCCGGTTTCGGGGTAGAAACTTGGCACCCCTCATGGCGGAGGAGACCGAGATGATCCCCGGTGCAAGGCCCAGGCTGTCGTTGCTGCGCATCTGCGAAATGAACCTCGGCTTCTTCGGGTTGCAGTTCAGCTTCGGCCTGCAGCAGGCGAACATGAGCCCGATCTACCGCACGCTCGGCGCCTCCGAAGCCATGCTGCCGCTGCTCTGGCTGGCGGGGCCGATGACCGGCCTCATCGTCCAGCCTCTCGTCGGCGCGATGAGCGACCGCACGGGCGGGCGGCTCGGCCGAAGAACGCCCTATTTTCTGGCCGGCGCGGTGATCTGCTCGCTCTGCCTGCTGGCCATGCCCTATTCCCCCAGCTTGTGGGTGGCCGCATCGCTGCTCTGGCTGCTCGACGCCGGCAACAACGTCACCATGGAACCCTACCGCGCCTATGTGGCCGATCGCCTGCCCCCCGGACAGCGCGCGACCGGCTTCCTGACCCAGAGCGCCTTCACCGGGTTGGCGCAGACACTGTCCTACCTCGCGCCCTCGCTGCTGGCGGCAACGATCGACCGCGAACTTCTGGATGCCAACGGCATTCCGGCAATCGTCCGCGTGGCCTTCGCGATCGGCGCGGTGCTCTCGCTTTCGACGGTGGCCTGGTCGCTGCTGCGCGTACCGGAACTGCCGCTGTCGGAGCCGGAACGCGCGGCCATCGCCGCAAAGCCCCTCGCCCTGCGCCCGCTGGTGCGGGAAATCGGCGCGGCGCTGCGGACCATGCCCGAGCCGATGCGGCGGCTGGTGCCGTCGATGTTCTGCCAGTGGTTCGCGATGTTCGTCTATTGGCAGTTCGCCACGGACGCCCTCGCCCGTTCGCTGTTCGGCACCACCGATCCCGCGACTCCCGCCTACCGCGCCGCCGTGCTGGCGACGCAGCAGCTCGGCGCGCTCTACAACGCGATCGCCTTCGTGGCGGCACTGGGCCTGATTCCGATCGTCCACCGATTCGGCGCAGCATGGGTGCACCTGGCCTGCCTCGCCGCTTCCGGCTGCGCCATGCTACTGATTCCCCATACGAATTCGCTGGCCGCCACGGCGCCGCTGATGCTCGGACTGGGCCTCGGCTGGGCGGGAATGATGGGAAATCCCTATGCCATTCTTGTCGAGGCGATCCCTCCCGACCGCACCGGGGTCTACGTTGGCCTTTTCAATATTTTAATCGTGATCCCCATGTTGATCGAGACGGTGGCGATGCCGTTGATCTATAAATCGCTGCTCGCTTCCGATCCGCGCAATGCGCTGGTCCTGGCGGGTTTCCTCATGCTGGCCGGCGCGGGCGCGACGCTTCTTGTCGCTGGCCCGCGCAAGCCGCATCGCGGAACGCAGGAATTTCAAGCAGACCTCCCGCCCCCGCCACGGGATTCGAACTGATAGCTGGCCGGAAACAATGGAGATTGGATGGCGGGGAACGACGATCAGACGCTGGACATGGCTCTTGAAGGCGAGCCGGTATCGGACAGCGCGCGGCAACATGTTCGCACGTTGGCAGATCTGGCGCGGCTGGCCGGGGTTTCGGCGGGAACCGTTTCCCGCGCACTGGCCGGCAAGGCACTGGTCAATGCCGAGACGCGCGATCGCATCCAGGCACTCGCCCGGCACCACGGCTTCAAGCCCAACCAGATGGCCAGCAAGCTGCGTACCGGCCGCACCGGCGTCATCGGCGTGGTCATCCCGCTCGGCCACGAAAAGCGCCAGCACATCTCCGACCCGTTCTTCCTCACGCTGCTGGGCCATCTTGCCGACGAGCTGACGGAAAGCGGCTACGACGTCATGCTCAGCCGCGCCATTCCGGACGGCACTACCGACTGGCTGGAGCGGATCAGCGGATCCTGCATGGTCGATGGCGTGATCGTCATCGGCCAGTCCGATCAGTCCCACATCATCGAACGGGTGTCGCAAAGCTACCGGCCGATGGTGGCCTGGGGGCACTATCGCAGCGGCCAGAACCATTGCGTGGTCGGCACCGACAACGAACTGGGCGGTCGGATCGCGGTAGAGCACCTGCTGGCCTCGGGCGCCCGTAACATCGCCTTCCTCGGCCAGACCGGCGGTATCGAGATCGCAACGCGCTATCGCGGCGCGGCGGGCGCGGCAGAGGCGGCGGGCGCATCTTTCGTGCATCTTCCCGTCGAACTGGCCGACGAAGCCATGGGTCCGCAGATCGAGCGTGCCCTTGCCGATGCCGCGCTGCGGGTGGACGGGCCGATCGACGGCATCGTCGCCGCGTCCGACCTTATCGCCATGTCGGCCCTGCGCATCCTGCATGACCAGGGTCGCCCCGTGCCCGGACAGGTGCGGATCGTGGGCTTCGACGACCTGCCGCTCGCCGCGCAGACCACGCCGCCGCTCACCACCATCCGGCAGGAGATCGCCGAGGGCGCCCGCGCGCTGGTGGAAAAGCTCAAGGCCCGCATCGAAGGGCTGCCCACCCAGAGCCTGGTCATGCCGCCCCGGCTGGTCGTGCGACAGACCACGCGGGCCTGACCCCTCGATCCTTCCTCCTTGCTGCAAAAGCGCATTTTCCTTCCCGTCAGGTGTTTCCACCGGCACGGAAAATGCTCTAGGCAGAATCTCCCCGTCGCCGGAATCGGACGGCTGCATCGCGCGATGGGGATGACCAAGGATGAGGGGGTTTTTCAGTGATCCGGGACGTGAGCGGCGTGGCGGCATGCTGATCGGGATCGATCTGGGAACCACGAACAGTGCGGTTGCGATCTGGCGCGATGGCGAAGCCGTGCTCGTCCCCAATGCGCTGGGCGAACTGCTGACGCCTTCGGCCGTCTCCATCGCCCGGGACGGACAGGCCTGGATCGGCCGCCCCGCCCACGATCGCCTCGCCGCGCATCCGCAGGACAGCGCCGCCAGCTTCAAGCGACTGATGGGCACCGCCAGCAAGTCCCATCTCGGCGGCCGGGACTATGGGGCCGAGGACTTGTCCGCGCTGGTGCTTGGCGCCTTGGCCGGCGATGTAGAGGCCCTCACTGGAGAGCGGCCTACCGAGGCGGTTATCACCGTCCCCGCCTATTTCAACGACCGCCAGCGCAAGGCCACGCGCCGGGCCGGCGAACTGGCGGGCCTCACGGTGCGCCGCCTGATCAACGAACCCACCGCCGCCGCGCTCGCCTTCGGGCTTCAGGACAAGGGCGATCGCGAACCTTTCCTGGTGTTCGATCTCGGCGGCGGCACCTTCGACGTCTCGGTGGTCGAAATGTTCGACGGCGTGGTCGAAGTCCGCGCTTCGGCGGGCGACAACCGGCTGGGCGGGGATGATTTCGACCAGGCCCTGGCCGCCATGGCCAAGCCGCGCCTCGATCCCGCCGGCCGGCTGGAAGCCCTGCCCGCCGCACGGCGCGAAGCCCTGCTGAAGCGTGCCGCGGAGACTTGCCGACACGCGCTGAGCGCGGCGGGAGAGGCCGAGTTCGCCGTCGTTCTGGGAGAGGAACGCCTCGCCGTCACCGTCACCGAGGCCGAGTTCGAGGCGGCCTGCGAACCGCTGCTGCGCCGCCTGCGCGAGCCGGTGGCACGCGCCTTGCGGGATTGCGCGATCGATGCCTCCGAACTCTCCGAGATCGTGCTGGTCGGCGGAGCCACCCGGATGCCGGTGGTACGGCGGGCGATTACCCGCCTCTTCGGCCGATTTCCCAATGCCTCGGTCCATCCGGACCACGCCGTGGCCTTGGGCGCCGCCATGCAGGCCGCACTGGTCGGCCGGGATGCCGCGCTCGAAGAGATCCGGATCACCGATGTCTGCCCCTTCACGCTGGGCGTCGAAGTAGCCGAACAGGACAGCTTCGGCGGCCTCCAGCGCGGGCTGTTCTCGCCCGTGATCGAGCGCAACACGCCGGTCCCCGTCTCGCGGATGAACACCTATTCGACGCTGGGCAACAACCAGAAGACGCTGGAATTCGGGATCTACCAGGGCGAGGCCCGCGAAGTGCGCGGCAACGTGAAGCTGGGCCATATCGCCATCCCCGTGCCGCCGCGCCCTGCGGGCGAAGTCTCGGCGCAAGTGCGGTTTTCCTACGACAGTTCCGGCCTGCTGGAGATCGACGTCCATGTTCCGGCCAGCGGTGCGGAACGCAATCTCGTCATCGTCGATGAGGAAGATCGCCCCGGCCGCAAGGAACTGGACAGCCGCCGCGCCGCGCTGGCCAAGCTCAAGTTCCATCCGCGCGAGGACGCCGGCAACGTCGCCCTGATGACGCGGGCGGAACGCTGCTACGAAGACCATATCGGGGACGTCAGGCAGGCGATCGGCAACTGGATCACGCTGTTCGCCGGCGCGCTCGACACGCAGGATCCACGCCGGATCGCCGATGCCCGCAACCTGCTGCTTGCCCGGCTGGACGAAGTGGAAAGCATCAGCCCGCTATGAGCCCGCCCTGGTCGATCCTGGGCATCGGCGCGACCGCCGATGCCGCCGCCATTCGCAAGGCCTATGCCGCGCGGCTCAAGGCCATGGACGTCGATGGCGACGTCGAGGGTTACGCAAGGCTGCGCCAGGCACGCGACCATGCCTTGCGGCTTGCCCGCAACATGGCCGCCGCTGCCCACGATCCGGAGGAGCCCGAGGACGGCACTGAAGAGCCCGAATTCGGCCCTTCGCCCGAGGCGCCGCCGCGCTGGATCTATGCCGCGCCGGAATTGCGCGGCGAATGGAGCGGCGCGAACCTCACCGCG
Source organism: Novosphingobium sp. ZW T3_23 (assembly GCF_044987305.1). Classification (NCBI taxonomy): domain Bacteria; kingdom Pseudomonadati; phylum Pseudomonadota; class Alphaproteobacteria; order Sphingomonadales; family Sphingomonadaceae; genus Novosphingobium; species Novosphingobium sp. ZW T3_23. Next base: position 49,750 of record NZ_JBJDRF010000002.1, on the reverse strand, counting down.
CGCCCGGCGGAACCAGACCAGCCCGCCATGCTGGAACGCATGGCCTGGGCAGCGGCCGCCGCGCGCGAAGGCGTGAGCGGGGCCGGCATTCCGCTCACCACGATCGATCCCTTCACCGCGCCGTTCCTGCGCGGCAATCACGCCGCCGACGAGGCGCTGGGCCTGCGCCCCGGAGAAAGCCCGGCGGAACGGCTGGCCATCCTCCTCGATCCGGAAAGCGCCGAGGCCGCCGAGCCGCTCTCCGAGGCCGAGGCGCGCCAGGCCCTGCGCGCCCTGCGTAAGATCCTCGACGACGCTGCCCAAGCCCAGATCACCCGCGCCCAGCAGATCGAGGACTGGCTGGCCGAAGTCCTTGCACGAGGCTGGCCGCGATCGGCACCCCTGCTGGAAGACGCCAACGCCGCCTTCGGCTGGGAGCGCGAATGGGCGGCGCACGATGCCCGCCCCGGCGTCGCCTTCCTGGGCGCAAGGCTTCGCGGCTATCGCTTCCAGCAGAACGTGCTCCGGCCCGGCCACCGCTATCACAAGGCATGGAACGAGTTGGTCCGTCCCGGCGAGGCCGGCCCGCTGCGGATGGTGCGCGGCCCCTCGCAAGGCGATGTGGAGGGCCTGCTGCGCGGCATCCGCAACAATTTCCCCGAACTGGAAACCCATTTCGCGCCGGAGCGCGTCGCTTCATGGGAGCGCAGCAATCCGCTGGCACCGGGCCTGCTCGTGCTCCTCGGCCTGGTCGTGCTGGGCGTGGTGCTGATGCTGGCGGCCGGTCCTTCCGGCAAGACCTCGCTGGAGCACGACACCTGGAACGCGATGCAGGCCGCCGTGCCCGAAGCGTTCGGGGAGGGCCACGATTCCTCCTGGCTCTGGGACAAGCAGCCCGAACTGGCCGGCCTGTTGAACGCCCAGGCCCGCAATCTCCTGGAGAACGGGCAGGATCAGGACGCCGTCGTCCGCAAGGCGGTGGAGATCGTACGCGGTCGCAGCTTCCTCAACGGTCGGGAACTCTCGGACGGCGATCTGGATGCGGCGATGCGCCTGCGCCTGTCGCAACTGAACGCGGCCCGCCTGCAGAGCGATGCGGCCTGCATCCACGTGCGCAACACCGGGGTGCTCGATGGCACCATCCCGGTTGCGGACGACTTGCGGGAGCGGGAACGCGCTTTCGCTACGCGCCTTGCCGAAGCCGGAAAGTTGGGCAAACCGCAGGGCCATGGCGAGCGCTCGGCCCTGGTGCCGGCCGGACTGATCGATCAGGTGGTGCATGCCACCCGGCTCAAGCGCGAAGTCGTGAAACAGGCGATGTCGGGTAAGGGCGACGATGCCGCCGGCTGCGCGGTGACGATCGCATTGCTGGACCGCACCCTCGCCTGGAACGGCGAGAACCGCCGCGAGATATTGATGACGCTTTGACGATCTTACGCGGAAGCTTCTCGTTTCCCGCCTCGTCATCCTGAACCAAGTTCAGGATGACGATGTGCTATGGGAGAAAGAGCGCAAAACGTCGGCCGGAAGACCCACGCGAAACCTGCGTCAGATCGCCAGTCCGGCGGCCCGCGCGCTCGCCCAGGCCCATTGGAAATTGTAGCCGCCCAGCCAGCCGGTCACGTCCGCCGCCTCGCCGATGACGTAGAGGCCCGGCACCTTGCGCGCCTCCATCGTCTTCGACGAAAGCCCGGCGGTATCGATGCCGCCCGCCGTCACTTCGGCCTTGGCGAAGCCCTCCGACCCGTCAGGAACGAAAGGCCAGCGCGCCAGCTTCGCCTCCGCAGCGGCAAGCGCCTTGTCGGTGAGAGCGCCCAGTTCGCCGGAGAGCCCCAGCTTGTCGCACAGCACCTCGGCCAGCCGCTCGGGCAGGCCCTCGCCCAGTACCTTGCGCAAGGAGCTGCGCGGGCGATCGCGTTTGGCCTCCCTCAGCCAGCCTTCGGCGCGATCGGGCAGGAACTGCGTGGTGACCGTATCGCCGCGCTTCCAGTAGCTGGATATCTGGAGGATCGCTGGTCCGGACAATCCGCGATGGGTGAACAGCGCCGCCTCGCGAAACGCCGCCTTGCCGCATCTGGCCACGACCTCGGTGGAAACGCCCGAGAGGTCGCGGAACAGCGCCTCCTCGCCCGGCAGAGTCAGCGGCACCAGCGCGGGACGCGGCTGCACCACCTTGAGGCCGAACTGGCGGGCAAGGTCATAGGCAAGCCCGGTCGCGCCCATCTTCGGAATGGACGGACCGCCCGTGGCGATCACCAGCGCCGGCGCCGTGGCCGTCCGGCCGCCGAAGGCAACGCGGTAGAGGCCGTCGCCATGCCCGATCTCGCCCAGGGCATCGCCGCAGTGCACCTCGACCCCGCCCCTGGCGCATTCCTCCAGCAGCATCGCGACGATCTGCTTTGCGGAACCGTCGCAGAACAGCTGTCCCAGCGTCTTCTCGTGCCAGGCGATGCCGTAGGCCTCCACCATCTCCAGGAAATCGGCGGGGGTGTAGCGGCTCAGCGCGGACTTGGCGAAATGCCCGTTGCTCGACAGATATCGATCGGGCGCGGTGTGGATATTGGTGAAGTTGCAGCGCCCGCCGCCGGAAATCAGGATCTTCTTGCCCGGCTGTTCGGCATGATCGATCAGCAGCACGCGCTTGCCCTGCTGTCCGGCGGTGGCCGCGCAGAACAGCCCGGCGGCACCCGCGCCGAGCACGATGGCGTCGTACATGTCGCTCACGCGCCCGCAACAGCCTTGGGCTCTGCCGGAGCCAGTTCCAGCGCCAGCGCTTCCGCCACGCGGATCCCGTCAACCGCTGCCGAAAGGATGCCGCCGGCATAGCCCGCCCCCTCGCCCGCCGGATAGAGGCCGCGCGTGTTGAGGCTTTGCAGATCCTTGCCGCGCGTGATCCGCACGGGCGAGGACGTGCGCGTCTCCACCCCGGTCATCACCACGTCGGGATGGTCGTAGCCCGGCACCTGCCGTCCGAACACCGGAAGCGCCTCGCGGATCGCGTCCACCACGAAATCGGGCAGGCATTGCTTCAGCTCGGTCAGGTGGACGCCCGGCTGGTAGCTCGGCGTCACCACGCCGAACTCGGTAGAGGGCCGGTCGGCCAGGAAATCGCCCAGCTTCTGGCCCGGTGCCTTGTAGTTCTCGCCCCCGGCCTTGAAGGCCAGTTCCTCGAACTTGCGCTGGAAGGCCACGCCCGCCAGTGGATCGCCGGGGTAGTCGGTCTCCGGGTCGATATCGACCACGAGGCCGGAGTTGGCATTGAATTCGGCGCGCGAATACTGGCTCATGCCGTTGGTGACCACCCGGCCCGGCTCGCTCGCTGCCGCCACCACGCGCCCGCCCGGACACATGCAGAAGCTGTAGACGGTGCGTCCGTTCGAAGCCTTGTGCGCGATCGAATAGGCCGCTGCGCCGAGAATCTTGTTGCCCGCATTGTCGCCGTATCGGGCCGTGTCGATCCAGCTCTGCGGATGCTCGATGCGCACGCCGATCGCGAAGGGTTTGGCCTCGATGTAGACGCCGCGATCGTGCAGCGCCTCGAAGGTATCGCGCGCGGAGTGGCCCACCGCCATGATGACATGGCTGGCGGGCAGGAATTCGCCGTTCGAAAGGTGCAGCCCGGTGATCCGGCGCTCGCCTTCGCTTTCCTCCACCTCGAAATCGTCGACGCGGGTGCCAAAGCGATACTCGCCGCCGAGCTGCTCGATCGTCTCGCGCATGGACATCACCATCGTCACCAGGCGGAAGGTGCCGATATGCGGGTGCGCTTCGGTAAGGATGTCATCGGGCGCGCCGGCCTTGACGAACTCGGTCAAGACCTTGCGGCCGAGATGGCGGCTGTCCTTGATGCGGCTGTAGAGCTTGCCGTCCGAGAACGTGCCCGCGCCGCCCTCCCCAAACTGCACGTTGCTCTCGGTGTCCAGCACCGACCGCCGCCAGAGCCCGAAGGTGTCCTTGGTCCGCTCGCGCACGGCTTTGCCGCGTTCGACGATGATCGGCCGGAAGCCCATCTGCGCCAGGACCAGCGCTGCCAGCAATCCGCAGGGACCGGCGCCGATGACCACCGGACGCGGCCCCTCGAAACCCTCCGGCGCGTGGGTGACGAACTTGTAAGACGTGTCCGGCGTCGGGCGCAGATGCTGGTCGCCATGATGCGCCGCCAGCACTTGCGCCTCGTCCTTCACCAGGACGTCGAGCGTATAGACCAGCTTGATCGCGTTCTTGCGCCGCGCGTCGTTGCCCCGGCGGACCACGGTGACGCGCTCCAGTTCAGCCGGCGCGATCCCCAGCCGCGCGCAGACGGCGGCGTCGAGATCCTCGGGCGCATGGTCGAGCGGCAGGGCGAGATCGGACAGACGTAACATCCGCGCGCCCTTATACCCGTTCGCGCCGGGACGCCACGGCTTTGAGCATGCTAGGATCTCTTGCGAACCGCCCGCAACGGCGCCCGTGCGAAGCTCCATCCGCCTGCGTTGGGCCGCACCACCAGGTCTCCGATCGATGCGGGGCGACCTTCGCGCAGGCTCTCCAGCAGGCGCGCGACGGCGCTGCCGCGCGGCTCCTCGCCGCCGAGTTCGGTGATGCAGCGCGTGAGCACCCGCAGCACCACGGCGCGCGGCGCCTGAGGGCGATAGCGCAGGCCCATCGGCTCGCGGCTCACGCAGGAGCGCCATTCCAGCGCCGCCATCCAGTCCAGCGCGGCATCGGCTTCGGCCAGATGCTCGGCGCTGCGGGCGATGGCCGCGACATCGAGCCACTCCGCCGAGGCCAGCGCCTTGCGGATGCGCACCCGGTCGAAGCGGTCATTGGCGTTGCTGGGATCCTGCACGGTATCCACGCCCGCCACGACCTGCCCGAGTTCGGCGCGGCGCCAGTCCAGCACCGGCCGCAGCAGCGGTATCGCCGTTCCCGGCACCACCCCGCGCCCGCGCGCACCGGCCAGCCCCGCGACGCCGCTGGCGCGGTTGAGCCGCATCAGCAGGGTTTCGGCCTGATCGTCGGCATGATGGGCGGTCGCCAGCGCGGCCAGCCCGCGCCTCTCGATCCACTCGGCCATGGCGGCATAGCGCGCGGCCCGCGCTTCCGCCTGGACGTTTCCGGGAGCCACCTCCACCGCCAGCGTCGCGTGCGGCAGGCCGAGAGCGGCGCAGAGCGCGGCGACTCCCGCCGCCTCCCCGGCGCTTTCGGGCCGAAGCCGGTGATCCACGGTGGCCGCCTCCACCCGGCCCGGCAGCGCGGCATGCGCCAAAAGCAGCAGGGCGGTGCTGTCCGGACCGCCGGAAACCGCCACGGCAAGGCGAGCTTCGGGCGCTTCGACGCCTTCGGGCCAGACGGACGACAGCCCGGCCCTGAACCGTTCGACGGCCTCGGGCGCGGGCGTCATTGCGGGATCAGGCGCAGCTGAGCCCATTGCGCGTGGTATCGTAAGTGCCCTTCAGACGACCGGCGGCCTCGCTGGCGTAAGTCTCGCTGAATTCGGCAAGGGCGATGCAGGCGCGCTTGCTGTCCTTCAGCTGCTTCATGGAGACCGCAAGGTAGAGCAGGCTGTCGGGCGCACGGTCGCCGCGCTTGTCGGTCTGGTAGTTCTGGACGAACCACTTGGCCGCTTCCAGCGCATTGCCATCATCCAGATAGGCGCGGCCCAGCAGGTTGCGACCCCAGCTCGACCGGGCGTGCTTGGGATACTTTTCCAGGTAGAGCTTCAGCTGCTGCTGGGCCTCGGGATAGAACTTGGCTTCCCAGAGGCGATACCCGTAGCTGTATTCATCGTCGCCCGCATCGGCGCTCTGCGGCTTGACGATGGCGCGAACCGCATCGATCCGCGAGTTCGAGGGCGCTGCGGCACGCGGCGGCGTGGAAGCGGAGGGAGTCGGTGTGCTGGGGGCCGGTGCCGACACCACAGGAGCAGACGTCGAGGGAGCCGGCGCCAGGGCACCCGGCGCCGCCGCAACCGGCGCGCTTGCCGCAAGACGCGCTTCGAGCTGGTTGATCCGGTTGGTGTTCTGCTCGACCTGCGAGGTAAGCTGGCGCAGCTGCGATTCCACCGAATCGATGCGCACCAGCACATCGGTGATCGGCGTCGATGCCGGCGTGCCAGGCAGCGGGGTCGGCGTGGGCGTAGCAGGCGTTATCTGCGGTTCGAAGAACTTGCCGTCCCCGCCCGGAAAGACCTTGCGCTGCAGCGCGCGGACTTCGGCTTCCACCTTGTTGAGGCGGGAATTGGCATCCTGTGCCTGGGCGGGGCCGCTGCCAACCACCAATACGCCCACCAGCGCGCAGGCCGCGACGCTGGTCCCGGCGAGGCGCATCCTGCGCAGATCCATCGAGAAACGCTTCATCGCCAAGTCTACTCCGTGCCGGGCGCCCCACGCGCCCTGTGGGGTTCCGCGACGCCATGGACAGGAGAAACGGAACCGCTCGTTAACCAGAAAATGCCTAGCCACGGCAATTGCCGCAAGAAATGCCCTCTTGTCGAGGCGCGCTCAGTTGGAAGTGGTGGAAAGCGCGGCCGGCGCCGAAGCGCCTGCGGTCGGAACCGTCGCGGCGGGAGCCGGGGCCGAAACGGGCGCGGTGGATTGACCCCGCGCCAGAAGGTCGGCCGGCAGCAGCGAGACGCCGGACATCACCGTAGGCTTGGTGGCAAGCGGCGCAATCGCCTTGCCGCCCACCGTGATCGCCAGACCGTCGGGACGGCCGAGGCGAAGCTGCGGCGCCTGTGCGCCTTGCGGCACGGTCCAGCTTTCACCCTGCTTGAGCGTCTTTTCGACCAGCTTTCCGCTAGTGTCCGTGACCCGCAGCCATACGCCGTCCACCGTGGCGGTGAGCACGACCGGGCCGTTGGTGGGCTGCGGCGCGGGCGCGGCCGTTGGCTTTGCGGCAACCGTGGCGGCCGGCTTGGGCGCGTCCGAGGTGAGATCGGGCAACTGGCCTTCGGGCGAGAGATAGCTGCTCCAGAACACCAGCAGCAGCGCGATCACGACGACCGCGCCTGCGGCGGCAACCCAGGCGAGGCGCAGGGACGGCACACGGGCCGGATCGCCGGGCTCGAAATGCGGCACCACCACCGGTTCGCGGGCGCCTTCGGCATCGAGCTGGCGGCGGACCTGTTCGGCCACGGCCTTGTCGTCCAGCCCCAGCGCGCGGGCATAAGTGCGTGAAAAGCCCACGGCATAAGTGCGCGCGGCCAGATCACCCAGCCGGTCTTCCTCGATCGCGGAGAGATGGCGCTCGGCAATCCGGGTCTGGACCGCGATTTGCGCAATGCTCAACCCGGCGGCTTCGCGCGCCTGGCGCAAGGTCGCGCCGACCGTGGACGAACGTCCATTCGCGAAATCGGCCAAACCTTGGGACGGCCCCTGATTTTCAACGTTTTCCATTCCGCTCCCGAAGGGATGGTGACTTAAGAACCTGACGGGAACCCACCGAACCGCGCGAGAATCCAAAGTCGATCACGATACAACGGATAACTCGATCAATTTGCGGCGGATGCGACCCCGTGCACGGCCGCTAACATCCCCGCAAGTCTGCTTTATGTCAATTCTCGCACATGACGTGAATCGGTGGAAATCCTGAAGATGTCTTGTGGCGACTACGGACGACCCCGTATCGCCGCCTCAATCCACCGCAATGTCGCGCTCCAGAGCCCATGCGGTCAGTGCCGCACGCATGTCTTCGGGCGGATGGGCAAGCCACTGCTCCATGGCCGCGCCGATCTCTCCGAGATCGACCTTGCTCACCAGATCCTTGGTGGGACCGACCGAGGCCGGCGTGATCGACAGGCGCCGGATGCCCAGGCCGAGCAGCGCCAGGGCTTCCAGCCTGCGGCCGCCCATTTCGCCGCAGACGGCGATCTCTACATTGTGTCCGTCCACGCTGCGGACGACCCGGCGCAGGAAGCGCAGGATCGCGGGGCTTACCCAGTCGTAGCGCTCCGCCAGCTTGGGATTGGCGCGATCCGCCGCGAACAGGAATTGCGTGAGATCGTTGGTGCCGATCGACAGGAACGAGATCTTCGGCGCCAGCAGGTCGAGCTGCTCGGCCAGCGCCGGCACCTCAAGCATGATCCCGTAGTGGATCGCTTCGGGAAGCAGTTTCCGCTGGCTGCGCAGAAACGCGAGCTGTTTGTCGAAGACGGCCTTGGCCTGGTCGAATTCCCAAGGTTCGGCCACCAGCGGGAACATGACGTGAAGGGTGCGTCCGCCCGCCGCTTCCAGCAGGGCCCGCGCCTGGACCTTGAGCAGGCCTTCGCGTTCGAGCGCCACGCGCAGCGCCCGCCAGCCCATCGCCGGATTTTCCTCACCCTCGCCATCGTCGTGACGGAGGTACGGAAGGGTCTTGTCGCCGCCGATGTCCACGGTGCGGAACTTCACCGGCTTGTCTCCGGCGGCATCCATGACTTCGCGGTAGAGGCGCGTCTGCCGCTCGCGCGAAGGCAGCGTGGCGGAGACCAGGAACTGGAATTCCGTGCGGAACAGGCCGATGCCGTCCGCGCCGGTCAGGCTGAGATTGGCGATGTCGTCGCGCAGGCCGGCGTTGATCATGACCTGAATGCGCGTACCGTCGCGCGTCGTCGGCTGCACTTCGCGCAAGGCGGCATAAGCGGCCTGGCGCTGGCGGCTCTTCGCGAATCGCGCCTCGAACGCCTCCACCACGCCCGCCGGGGGACGAACCGTGGCAGTCGCCTGATCGGCATCGAGCAGCAACTGGTCGCCTTCGCGCACCACCCCGCGCAGGCCGCGCACGCGCCCGAGCACCGGAATGCCCATGGCCCGCGCCACGATGACGACATGGCTGGTGAGCGAGCCTTCTTCCAGGATCACGCCCTTCAGGCGGCGCTTGTCGTATTCCAGCAGTTCGGCGGGCCCGAGGTTGCGGGCGATCAGGATCGCGTCGTTGCGCAGACCCAGCGAGGCGGCGGTGCCGATCTGGCCGGAGACGATCCGCAATAGGCGGTTCGCCAGATCCTCCAGATCGTGCATGCGGTCCGCCAGCAGGGGATCGTCGATCTGCCGCATGCGCATGCGGGTGCGCTGCTGCACGCGCTCGATCGCGGCTTCGGCGGTAAGGCCGGAATCGATCGCTTCGTTGATCCGCCGCGTCCAGCCTTCGTCGTAGGCGAACATGCGGTAGGTATCGAGCACTTCGTCATGCTCGCCGCCCATGCCGAATTCGGCCTGACTGGCCATGCGGTCGATCTGCTCGCGCATCTTGTCGAAGGCATGGATCACGCGCTGACGCTCCGCCTCGGTGTCCTCGGCCACAACGTGCTCGATATTGACGCGCGGCTGGTGGAAGACCGCCTGCCCCGATGCCAGCCCCTTCACGAGGGTGAGCCCGCGCAGCTGCTCCGGCCCGGTCTGCGCCGCGCCCAGGGCGTGAACGTCCACCTCGTCGACCAGGTCGGCATTGGTGATGAGTTCGGACAGGACCATGGCCACGGTCTGGAGCGCCTCGATCTCCACTTCCTCGTAGCGGCGCGGTTCGACGTGCTGCACGCAGAGCACGCCGGCGGCGCGCTCGCGGCGGACGATCGGCACGCCCGCGAAGGAGTGGTAGCGATCCTCTCCGGTTTCCGGACGATAGGAGAAATCGGGATGCGCGGCAGCTTCCGCCAGGTTCAGCGTCTCGATCCGGTCGGCGATCGTGCCGACAAGGCCCTCGCCCACCGCCATGCGCGTGACGTGCACGGCTTCCTGCGCCAGTCCGCGCGTGGCGAACAGTTCCAGCATGCCTTCGCGCAGCAGGTAGATCGAGCAGACCTCGCTGTTGAGGCATTCGCCGATCACTTCGACTACCGTATTCAGCTTGGCCTGCGCGTGATTTCGCGACGCCATGACCTCGTGGAGGCGGGTGAGGATGTTTCGTGCTGCTTCTACGGCGCCGCTGGTCATGAAACCGGCGTAGACCAAAGCGAAGGCTTTGGAAACGCGGTGACGTCAAAAGTAGGCGTTAAAAGATGTGTTAATGGACAAAGGCTGGTTTGCCCGGTCCGCAAGGCCGTTAGCGGCAATACCGCAAAAAATTCCAGCACCGCGAAAATGCCGGCTGCCCCCGATGCCCTCCTCCGGGGGAGGAGCTGCACCGGGGGCGCCAAGGGAAACGCTTCAGTGCTTAATGGCGGGAAATTTCTTCCTTGATCCTCAGCTTCCGCTTCTTGAGGGCCTGAATCATGGCTGCGTCAGGTATCGGGCGGCTCATTTCGTCATGAATCTGTCTTTCGATTCCGGCATGCTTGAGCTGCAGAGCGCTGACGTGCGAACTATCCATGGACGGTTCTCCTCTTTGTTCGGGGGGTGGGCCGGACCCGTGCCTGCGACCTCTCATTGGCGACTCGGCATTGGCAATCCGGCGCAAAACGGATGGAACCACATCCTGCGCATCTTGCGAAGACCGCTAATGCTTCATATCGGTGAATCGCGTGTCTCCTGCGTCGAGCAGGTCATGTGAAAACAGCATCCGCTGCCTGCCATTCGAGAATAGGAAATCCCGGCGTGACCGAAGAGGAAATGCGCAAGCGCCTGGAAATTCTCAAGATCGAGCACCGCGATCTCGACGCGGCGATCGACGCGCTCGCCCTGCCCGGCGCCGGCGACCAGCTCCAGGTCGCGCGCCTGAAAAAACGTAAGCTGAAGCTGAAAGACCAGATCGCGGTGATCGAGGACTTCCTGATTCCGGATATCATCGCTTAGTTGGTCGGGCTCACGCCCGGCAAAACGGGCGTCCGCCCGTTTTGAGCGGCACCGGCCCACGCCCCCACCCGACCTCCCACTAGTGTATCCTGATGGGAGGTCGGGTGGGGGCGTGGGCCGGTGCCGCAAGCTCGTCACGGATGTGACGAGCGCACCTAAAAAAACGTACCGATTGGAGACAAGGCCCGGATTTGCCTCGAAAATGGCCGTTGTGGCAGTTGCTCCGGACTCCGTCATGGGAAATACCGGGCGCGCATGCCGAACTCCGCGACCATAAATCCGCGCATCGTCGAGACGCTCTATCACGACGCGCTGCTGCTTGCCGACGAGGTGCGCCATGCCTTCGAGCAGCCCTGCGGCTTCGACAATGACGACCCCCTCCGCATCGCGCTGTCGAGCGAGGGCCTGCGCACGACGACGCGGATGATGCACGCGATCGCCTGGCTGCTCAATCATCGCGCCTATTTCGCCGGCGAGATGAATCAGTTCCAGCTTCGCCGCAATGGTCGGCTGTCCCCGGATCTGCGCCATTCCGAAGCGGCGCAGCTTGCGAGCCTGCAACCGGAGATCATCGATCTCGTCGAATCGACCCAGCGCTTCTACGACCGGCTGTTGAGGCTGGACGCCCGCTGGCGCCTGTTCGGCGAAACGCAGCCGAGCGCGATCGAGCGCCTGCGGGAACGCCTGCAACGGCGATTGGCGAGTTAAGGAGCGCTAGTCTTTGAGTTTTGCGGCACCGGCCCGCGCCCCCACCCTACCACCCGCAGGATACTACCGTTGGGTGGTAGGGTGGGGGCGCCTAAAACCTCTGGGGGCCGGTGCTGCTCTGAAAATGCCTCTACGGGCATTTTTCAAACAGACTCTAGGCGCTCGACACGCCTCCTGCGAATGACCATATCGACGGCATGGACGCGCTGAAAGACATCGAAAAGCCCTATGCCGAGGCCGAGCGGATCGCCCCGCTCGTGCGCCGCGTGCTGGCGCGCAACCCCTCTCCCTTCACTTTCACCGGCACCCAGACCTACGTCGTGGGCGACGCAGACGAGGTCGCGGTCATCGATCCCGGCCCGGCCGATCCCGAACATGTCGAGGCGATCCTGGAGGCCGTGGGCGAGGCGCGGGTCGTGGCGATCTGCTGCACCCATACCCATCGCGATCACTCCCCCGCCGCGGCGCCGCTGAAGGTGCTTACCGGCGCGCCGATCGTCGGCTGCGCGGCGCTGACGCTGGAAGACGACGGCCCCCGCGCCGATGCCGCCTTCGATCCCGACTACCGCCCCGACCGCGTGCTGACGGACGGCGAGGCGATCTCGGGAACGGGCTGGACCCTGGAGGCCGTCGCCACGCCCGGCCATACCTCCAACCATGTCTGCTTTGCCCTGCGCGAAACCGGCGCGGTGTTCACCGGCGATCATGTCATGGGCTGGTCGACCAGCGTCGTGTCGCCGCCGGATGGCGACATGACCGACTATCTCGCGAGCCTCCAGAAACTCTACGAGCGCGAGCAGGACACTGTCTATTTTCCCGCCCACGGCCCGGCGGTCGAGAAACCGCGCCAGCTGGTGCGCGGGATGATCGGCCATCGCCGCCAGCGCGAACGGCAGATCCTGAAACAGATCGAGGCAGGCCATCGCACCGTCGCGGCGATGGTGCCGCAGATGTACCGCAGCGTGGACCAGCGCCTCTGGCCCGCCGCCGGCCGCTCGGTCCTGGCCCACCTGCTCGACCTGCAAAGACGACGCCTCGTGACGGACCATGGCGACGAGTGGTCGCTGCTCGCGCCCGATAACTGAGTCTTTGTTGGGTGCACCTTCGACATCCGTCGAAGGCTTGCGGCACCGGCCCACACCCCCACCCGACCTCCCATCCAGGATACACTGAGTGGGAGGTCGGGTGGGGGTGTGGGCCGGTGCCGCTTGAAAATGCCCCATGGGCATTTTCCAAACGACCTCCAACCCGCGCCATATTTTCCTTGGGTGTTGCGACAAGCATCCCTAGATAGGCCGCAAATCCCGGCAGGCCGAAACATCGGCACAATGCCGGCGCGACCAGACAGAGGGATACCATGACCGTAATGCCCGCCGACCTTTCCGGTATCGACGTGCGCGCCGAAATCGAGCGGCTGCGCAAGGAACGCAACGCGGTCATCCTCGCGCATTACTACCAGCGCCCCGAATTGCAGGATCTGGCGGATTTCGTGGGCGACAGCCTGGAACTGAGCCGCAAGGCCGCCGAGACCGACGCCGAGGTCATCGCCTTCTGCGGCGTGAAATTCATGGCCGAAACCGCGAAGATCCTTTCGCCGAACAAGATCGTGGTGCTGCCCGACCTCGAAGCCGGGTGCAGCCTGGAAGATTCCTGCCCGCCCGAAAAATTCGCCGCTTTCCGCGCCGCGCATCCGGACCATATCGCGCTCACCTACATCAACTGCTCGACCGAGGTGAAGGCGCTGTCCGACATCATCGTCACCAGTTCCAGCGCCGAGACGATCCTCCAGCAGATTCCGGCCGACCAGAAGATCATCTTCGGTCCGGACCGTCATCTCGGAGGCTACCTCAGCCGCAAGTTCGGGCGCGAGATGCTGCTCTGGCCGGGTGTCTGCATCGTTCACGAGGCTTTCAGCGAGACCGAACTGCTCAAGCTGAAGGCCCAGCATCCCACCGCGCCGATCGCCGCGCACCCGGAATGCCCGCCGCATATCGTCGATCACGCCGATTATGTGGGTTCGACCAGCGGTATCCTGCAATACGCCAAGACCGTGGAAGGCGACACGCTGATCGTCGCCACGGAGCCGCACATCATCCATCAGATGCAGTTGGCGATCCCGAACAAGACGTTCATCGGCGCACCCGGTGCGGACGGCAACTGCAACTGCAACATCTGCCCCTACATGGCGCTGAACACGCTGGAGAAGCTCTACGTTGCGCTGCGCGACCTGGAACCGCGCATCGAGATCGACGAACAGCTTCGCCTGGATGCGAAGAAGAGCCTGGATCGCATGCTCGACATGGCCAGCGGCACCGTCGGCAAGGGCGATCTCGGAACTCGCTGAAGGCACAGCTGCCGAAGACAGGCGCGATAGACGGAATCGGGGTGAGTGCGAGCACCGACCCCGATCCTGCCCCCGGCAAATATCGCGCCGTGGCTTGGGTCGCGCGTTTGGCAACGATTGCATTGAGCCGAACTTCTTCAAAAACTCCCAGAACACCGCGCTTTATCAAGTCCATCCCGTTGCCGTTAGGTATTCGTGACATAGCGTGTTATGCCTTGACCCGCTGATGTCGAATTTGCGACGGGCATCGCCAGTCTTCGTTCGCGCACCGGAAATTTTCCGGCGCATGGACAGGCTGGGACGATTTCCTTTCAATTGACGCACTGACGCACGACCGGGTTCTGTAATATCGCCGAACCCTTATTTCGTTTCTTGAAAGGAAACAAACATGCCGATCGGCACCGTGAAATTCTTCAACACCGACAAGGGTTACGGCTTCATCGCTCCGGAAGACGGCGGCCAGGACAGCTTCGTGCACATTTCGGCCGTCCAGAACGCCGGCATGCACACGCTCGAAAAGGAACAGCGCCTCTCCTACGAGATCGAAGTCGGCCGCAACGGCAAGGCTTCGGCCGTCAACCTGAAGTCCGCCTGATTTCGCGAAGGAGGCGAACCACCTTCGCCTCCTTCGTCACATGGCAGATACGAAAAACCCCCGCAGGCATGAGCCGGCGGGGGTTTTTCATGATCTCTAGATTAGCCAGGCGGTCGACCGAATTTCGTCAGTCGACCATCGTGGCGACGATGCGCCGCAGATCCTGCCTGGAAAGCGCGCCCGGCTCTACGTTGCGCCGGAAATCGGCGGAAGCGAGCGGGAGCGATTGAGATACTGTGTGGACGCGCTTGAAAGCGTCCGACCTTTGATAATGCATGTTTTCCTTAAGCGCGGCACACTGGCCGCATCCTCTTATCTTCTAAAATTGCTGCGCCGCTTGGGCGGGCCGCCGACCTGGCCGGGGGTACGTTCACGGAACACGATGCGACCCTTGGTCAGATCGTAAGGCGTCATTTCGACGTGCACACGATCGCCAACCACCGAGCGGATGCGGAACTTGCGCATCTTGCCTGCGGTGTAGGCGATGATCTTGTGCTCGTTATCGAGCACGACAGCGAAACGTCCGTCGGGAAGGATTTCTTCGATGAAACCCTCCATGGTCAGCAGTTCTTCCTTGGCCAAAGCATCCAGTCCGAAAAAGGGTTGCCCCAAAGCAGCCACGCGAAAGGCGCGTCGGCCTTGAGGGCCAGGCAGCTGAAATGGGGATGAAAAGGCTGCTATGCGCAGCCGTCAGTTCCCGTCGCAGGCGACGTAGCGGTTTCCATATAGCTCGTGTCGCGAAAAATGCAAGTCCGACGATCAGACGGCGACTTCTCGCCACTCGCCGGGAGCCAGACCGCCGAGCGCCCAGTCGCCTATGCGCCAGCGCACGAGACGCAGGGTGGGGTGGCCGATGGCGGCGGTCATGCGGCGCACCTGGCGGTTACGCCCCTCGGAAATGGTCAGCTCGATCCAGCAGTCCGCAACGGTCTTGCGGAACCGTACCGGGGGATTGCGCGGCCAGAGTTCCGGATCGTCGATTCGGCGGGCGGAGGCGGGCCGGGTCGGGCCATCGTTGAGCACCACGCCCTTGCGCAGCGCCTCCAATGCGGCTTCGTCAGGCTCCCCCTCCACTTGCGCGAGATAGGTCTTGGCCGTCTTGTAGCGCGGATCCGAAATCCGGGACTGAAGCCGCCCGTCGTCGGTCAGCAGCAGCAGCCCCTCGCTATCGCGATCGAGCCGTCCCGCCGGGTAGACGCCGGGCACGTCGACGAAATCCGAAAGCGTCGCGCGCGGCGTGGGCGAACGCGCGTCGGTGAACTGCGAGAGGACGTCATAGGGCTTGTTGAACAGGATGAGGCGCGCCATTGGGTCGTCCTAGCAGCGCGGCTGGCGCGAGTCTTTGTTTTGTGCGCCCGTCACATCCGTGACGAGCTTGCGGCACCGGCCCACGCCCCCACCCGACCTCCCATTCAGTGTATCCTAGATGGGAGGTCGGGTGGGGGCGTGGGCTGGTGCCGCACAAAAATGGCCGGACGGCCATTTTTGCCCGGGCGTGAGCCCGGATTAAGCCTGCTCCCCTCGCGTCTTCCAAAGCGACCAGCCAACGCCGCCCGCGATCAGCGCCAGGGTCACGCCCAGGCTGATGAGCGGCGGGAACTTCGCCCCGCCCAGCACGAAGTCCGCGACCAGGATCTTCGCGCCGATGAACACCAGCACCAGCGCCAGCGCATACTTCAGGTAGTGGAAGCGATGCACCATCGCCGCCAGCGCGAAATAGAGCGCGCGCAGGCCCAGGATCGCCATGATGTTCGAGGTATAGACGATGAAGGTGTCGGTCGTGATCGAGAAGATCGCCGGCACCGAGTCCACCGCGAACACAAGGTCGGCCAGGTTGATCACCACCAGCGCCAGAAACAGCGGAGTCGCGGCCCAAACCAGCTTGCCGGCGGCATTGTGCTCGCGCACGAAGAAGTGCTCGCCGTGATGCGCCTTGGTCACCCGCATATGGCGCGAGATCCAGCGGATCACGGGGTTGTTGCCGATATCGGGGTCATGCTCCTTGGCGAAGAGCATCTTCACGCCGGTGTAGACGAGGAACGCGGCGAAGAAATACATCACCCAGTGCGCCTGCGAAACCAGCGCCACGCCGCCCGCGATCATCAGCCCGCGCAGCACGATCACCGCCATGATACCCCAGAGCAGCGCGCGATACTGGTACTTGGGCGCGATCGCGAAGAAGCCGAAGATCATCGAGATCACGAAGACGTTGTCGATCGATAGCGCCTTCTCGATGAAGTAGCCGGTGAAATAGGCGATGCCGTCCTCGGAGCCCTTGGCCCACCAGACCCATGTGCCGAAGGCCATGGCGATGGCGATGTAGAAAACCGAGAGCTTCAGCGATTCGGCAATGCCCATCTCCCGGTCTTCCTTATGCAGGAAGCCGAGGTCGAAGGCGGTCAGAACGAAGACGAGGCCGGCAAAAGCCAGCCAGAACCATGCCGGTGTACCCAACAGGTCATAAAACAGGAAATCCAAGGGGTTAGCTCCCGATTGGGCCCAAAGCCCGATGAAACAGGAAGCGCCGACGCGAAAATGGGGGGGAACGCGCCGGCGCGAGGGTTACAGACTGCCTGCGACGGCTGCGGGGGGATGCAACCGCGCGAGTCTGCCCCTGAACTCCTGTTTCAGTCTCTTCAGCCTTGCAATCTCAAGGGGATCGGCAAAGCGTCGGCCCTGCGCGAAGCGCAACAGGACATCGAGTTTCTGGTGCCGCTCAAGCAGGCGGAACATCTGGTCGGTCATTTCAAATCCCTATCGAACATATGGTGGTTCGATCGGATGACCCTCAGCAAGGTTCCTGTTGCCTGAGCTATCGGGACTGGTTGAATCCCCGGAACCTGCATCGGTTTCACCCGATGCGGTCCGACATCACGAGGCGCCTTCCGAGGAAAACGCCGCGCCAGAGGGGCCCGGCCCGCAAGACGCACATAGCCATCGGCCCGGCGATTTTCAACCCCGCTTGACGGAATGTGCACTTATGATATTAATATGATATCACTTTTACGCGATACTGCACTTACAGGGGGCTTGTCCGATGGCCGACGCGCATCTTCCGATCAATTCCAGCCGCGAAGCCACGGCTTCCAGCATCAGCGGTTACGTCATGCTGCTGGTTTTCCTGATCATCCTGGCGGCGATCATGCTGGCCGTGCTCTCGCTGGGCAGCGTCGGCTCCAGCGCCGGCGCGGTGCTGGGGATGTTCGCCTTCATCATCCCCGCCGTTGCCGCCGAAGTGTTGATCGCCTCGGGATTCTACATGATCCAGCCGAACCAGGCGGCGGCGATCACCCTGTTCGGCTCCTATCGCGGCACCGACCGGGCCGCCGGCCTGCGCTGGGTCTGGCCGTGGATGGGCAAGCGCAAGATCTCCGTGCGCGCCAACAACGTCGTTTCGGAAAAGCTCAAGGTCAACGACTTGCGCGGCAATCCTATCGAGATCGCCACCAATGTCGTCTGGCGCGTCGCCGACACGGCCCAGGCGCTCTACGACGTGGACGACTACAAGGCCTTCGTGAACGTGCAGATCGAAGCCGCCGTGCGCTCGATCGGCTCGCGCTATGCCTATGACGATGTCGAGGATGCCGAAATCACGCTGCGCGGCAGCCACGAGCAGGTGAACGCCGAACTGCGCACCGAACTGATCGAACGCCTGCGCGTGGCCGGCATCACCGTGGACGAGTGCGGCCTTACCCACCTTGCCTATGCACCCGAGATCGCCGGCGCCATGCTGCGCCGCCAGCAGGCCGAAGCCGTGATCGCCGCGCGCCGCAAGCTGGTGGAAGGTGCGGTCTCGATGGTGGAGATGGCGCTGGCGCAGCTTTCGGAAAAGAACGTGGTCGAACTCGACGACGAGCGCCGCGCGGCGATGGTCTCGAACCTGATGGTCGTGCTCTGCGGCGAGCGGGATACCCAGCCGGTCGTGAACACCGGCACCCTGTACCAGTAAGGCGGCACGGCGCATGGCGAACCCCGGCAAGAAGGCCTTTGCCTTGCGGCTGGACCCGGCGCTGCACGAAGCGCTGGAGCGCTGTGCCGCGGCCGACTTCCGCTCGGTCAATGCCCAGGTGGAAGTGCTGCTGCGCGAGGCGCTGGTTCGTCGCGGGATGAAAGTGGACGTCAGCGCCCCGGCGCGTCGCGGACGGCCGCCGATCGCTCCGGAAAGTCTTGGCGAAAGTGACGGAGAAGGTCAGGAGGACGGGACATGATGCACGAAGCACTCAAGGACGGCGCCTGGTTCGCCCGTCGCCGCCTGGGTTTCGGGATCGGCATGCCCATCACTTGGCAGGGCTGGCTGCTGCTGGCGGCCTATCTCACAGCGCTGGCGGGCATAAAATTGATCGAACATGCCGGTTGGGCGGGAAGCCGCCCCTTCGCCTTCGGGCTGCTTCTTCCCCTTACCGCGATCTTCCTGGTCGTTGCCGGGAAGCGCACGCGGCGCAAGTCCGCGCCCGTCCGATCCGAGGCAGACGCAGCCCCCAGCCCGTCCAGCGAGGATACCCTGTTCCTCTGCACGCGGCGCGGCTGGAAGATCAATTGCCAGCCGTGCAGCCGAGCCGGGTGGTTTGCACTTGCCGCCTGGACGCTTCCGCTCCTGCCGATGAGCCTGTGCCTCGCATGGCTGCTCCTGCGCCTGCCCGAGCATGCGGCAGTTATCGGCATCGCCTTTTCGTTGATCGTGCTGATCTGGTGCGCGGGGATGGCGCTGTGGATCGTCAGTCGCAGCGAGACGGTCGATTCATAGGACCGCAGTGGACCCCGCAGCCCTGTCCCGGCGCGGGACAGGGCGAAACGCGTGTCACCGCGCCCGCATGCAGGCGCTAGACCGGGTCCATGAACCGTCCGACCCGACTCGCTTTCGCTCTCGGCCTGCCCTTGCTGGCTGCCGTGCCCACCGCCAGTTCGCTGGGCCAGAGCGGCGATGCCGCGCCCTACACGGTCGCTGAGACCGGGCGGAGCTTCACGCGCTTGCAGGATGCGGTGGATGCCATCGGCGACGGACGCGGAACGATCCGCTTCGCCTCGCTGCGCTTCGCCGATTGCGCCGTACAGGGCCAGGGCGACGTTACCTACCAGGCTACGGTCCCCGGCCAATCCGTGCTCGACGGCAAGGCCTGCGAGGACAAGGCCGCGCTGGTGCTGCGCGGGCGCAACGCCCGGATCGAAGGGCTGGTCTTCGCCAACATCCGGGTGCCGGACAAGAACGGCGCCGGAGTCCGGCTGGAGCACGGCAATCTTTCCGTTTCGCAGGCCTGGTTCCGCGACAGCGAACAGGGCGTGCTCAGCGGCGACGATGCGCAAGGGGCGATCCGGATCGACAAGTCCACCTTCACCCGCCTCGGCACCTGCGAGGGGCCGGGCTGCGCGCATTCGGTCTATATCGGCAACTACGGCCTGCTGGCGATCACCCGCAGCCGTTTCGAAGCGGGTACCGGCGGCCACTATGTGAAAAGCCGCGCGGCACGGATCGAACTGACCGATTCCAGCTTCGACGATACCGCAGGTCGCGGCACCAACTACATGGTGGACCTGCCGGAAGGCGCCACGGGGACCATCGCCGGCAACTGGTTCGTGCAGGGACGCGACAAGGAGAACTACTCCGCATTCGTCGCCGTCGCCGCCGAGCACCGCAGCCACCCTTCGGCGGGACTGGCGGTGGAAGGCAACAATGCGCGCTTCGCCCCCGGCGTCGACCGCCGCAGCGCCTTCGTGGCGGACTGGTCGGGCGAACCGCTGAAGCTGGGCCAGAATGCGCTCGGTGCAGGGATTGCCGGGTTCGAGAAGCGCTGAAGGAAGCGTACTCACGCTGCGGTCCCAAAAGCGCCGTTTCGTGAACGACCTTCTGGCCATTCACCCGTCATCCTGAACTTGTTTCAGGATCCATGCTTCCCAACAAACCACCGCTTCGGTGGCGAGATGGATCCTGAAACAAGTTCAGGATGACGCCGGTCTTAGATTTACCCTCAACCCCAAGCCGGAGCCTGGTCAGAGGATATGCCCGGTCCGGTCCCGCTTGGTGTCGAGGTAGCGGGCATTGTGCGGGTTCGGCGGTAGCTGGTGCGGCACCCGCTCCACCACGTCCACGCCCACGCCTTCCAGCGCGGCGACCTTGGCCGGGTTGTTGGTCATCAGCCGGATCGACGACACGCCAAGCAGGTCCAGCATCCGTGCCGCCACCGGGAAATCGCGCGCTTCGGTGGGCAGGCCGAGACGGTTGTTGGCGTCCACCGTGTCGTAACCGAGGTCCTGGAGGCTATAGGCGCGCAGCTTGTTGACCAGGCCGATGCCGCGCCCTTCCTGCCGGAGGTAGAGCAGCACGCCCCAGCCACCCTGCCCGGCTTCCTGCGCCATGGCCCGCAGCGCCGCGTCGAGCTGCGGCCCGCAGTCGCACTTCAGGCTGCCGAGGATGTCGCCGGTCAGGCATTCCGAATGAAGCCGGACCAGTGGCGCCCGGTCCCCGTCCTGCGTGCCGATCACCAGCGCGACATGCTCGCGCAAGTCGTCGAGCGAGCGGAAGGCGACGATCTCCGCCTCCTCGCAGGCCTCCACCGGCAGACGCGCGCGCGAGGCGATCACAAGGCGCGCGGTGTCCTTCCATGCCGCCAGATCGTCCGGCGAGACGGATTGCGCCTCCCCTTCGATCTCCGGCGCGACCAGGAAGGCGGGTAGGATGCCGGCGAGCCGCGCAAGTTCCATGGCGGTTCGCGCCTGTTCCAGGTCGTCGATGTGTTCGGCGGCGAACGGCCCCTTCATCGGGTGCGCGAGGTCCAGCGCCGGATCGGCAACTGCCCGCGCGGTTTCCAGGTCGAAGGCTTCGGCCGCACGGATCAGCACGGGGGCCTCGGGAATGGCGGCTTCGCGCTGGTTGGCCAGCTTGAGCGTTACGGCCCGCGCCGCCGAGATCAACATGCGCGGCGCCGTGGCGCCCGGCGCGAATCCGGTCTCGGCCGGGAGCAGAACCGGCCCCTCGCCCACGCGCACGGCCCAGCCATGGCGCAGCGCATCGAGCGCCAGCGCGACCCGGCGAGGCCCGGCACTGGCCAAACCCGTGGGACCGGCGGCAGGCGGATTGCCGTTCAGAGATCGAACTCCGTGATCAGCGGAACGTGGTCGCTCGGCTGTTCCCAGCGGCGCGTTTCCTCCACGAATCGGTGCGCACGCGCCTGCTTCGCGAGGTCGGGCGAGGCCCACATATGGTCGAGGCGGCGGCCCTGGTCCTTCTGGCGCCAGTAGCTGCGGTAGGACCACCAGGAATAACTGCGCTCGGGCGCCGGGATGAACTCGCGGCCGAGATCGACCCAGCCGTGCGCGTCGCGGAAGCGGCCCAGCGTCTCCACCTCGATCGGCGTGTGGCTGACCACCTTGAGCAGCGCCTTGTGGTTGTAGACGTCCGATTCGAGGGGGGCGATGTTGAAGTCCCCGACGATCAGTGTCGGCCGATCCACCTTATCCGCCCAGCGCGTCATGCGTTCGAGGAAATCGAGCTTCTGGCCGAACTTCAGGTTCACCTCCCGGTCGGCGATGTCGCCGCCGGCCGGGATGTAGACGTTCTCCAGGATCATGCCCTGCCCGGCGCCTTGCAGCTCCACGCCCACATGGCGCGCCTCGCCGTTGTCCTGCCAGTCGTAGCGGCTGAACTCGGTGAAGGGCACGCGGCTGACGGTGGCGACGCCGTGATAGCCCTTCTGCCCATGGATTGCGCGGTGGGTATATCCGAGTCGTTCGAACATCTCATGCGGGAAGAGATGCTCCGCGACCTTGATTTCCTGAAGGCAGAGAACGTCAGGCGACTGCTCGGTCAGGAAGCGCTCGACCTGATCGATGCGAAGGCGGACCGAATTGATGTTCCAGGTGGCAATCTTCATGCCGCAGCCAATAGGCATCCGATCCCGCAATTGCCAGAGGCGGCGATGAAAACTGCCCGTGCTCCGCTCCTCCTTGGGAAGGAACCCGCCTTTTTGGGTCTGTGGTTTGGTCCAGGTCGGAGCGAGAATGCTGCCGATCGAGAACCGGAGCGCAGCGGCCTTCTGGCCGTGAGCACCGGAAGCGCAGAGCGGTAGCGTTCGCAGCCCGGCATGGGCCGAACCACAGACCCAAAAAACAAAAACCCTCGGTCCGGGGGCAGAGGACCGAGGGTTCATGTAAGCGTTCGTCACGCTAAATCAGAGGGTCTTTGCGGAGGCGTGGGCAACAGGGGGGAAACCCGCCTCGAACCGCTCTGACAAATTCAATCTAGGCGCTGTTGGCTTGCTGCCAAGTGAACGAGATTCAGAAAAGTGTAGCATTCCGTCGCAGCCAGCGGGCATCTCGCGACAGGACGTTGCATCCCGTCGACGAGGCCATCGCGTCTGTTAACGGCGCGTGCGGGGGCGCGGATCGACCCAGCGGAAGTCGTTATCGGAAACCGGAACGCCGTAGCGCTGATTCGACAGCGAGATCGTGGTGCGCTTGTTCTGCGAATCGAGCGCGACCCAATAGCTCAGCTCCAGCCCGCCCGGCGCGGACGCGTTGCGGGTGAAGATGAGGGTGATCACGCCGTATTCGGGGTGCGAACGGTCGCGCACCTCGATGCTGACGACGTTGGGATTGCCGCTCGGCTTGACCGTGCCGTATTTGGTCATGTCGCGCCGGGGGTCGATGATCGGTCCCAGGGGCGTATTGCCGATCGGCCAGCGCTGCACCTGCTTCACCGAGTAGTCGATCATGGTCAGCGCCTTGCCGTCGCTGACGATCAGCAACTGGGCGCTCTTCTCGTACTGGAAGCGGATCTTGCCGGGGCGCATCAGCGTCAGCTGACCGGTCAGGCTCTGCCCGTTTCGGTCCGTCTGGACGAAATCGGCCTTCATCGTCGAGATTGCGCGCAGCGCCTCGACAGCCTGGTTCAGTTGCGCCGAATCGCCCGAAGGCGCGGCCAACGCAGGCGTTGCCGGAAGAAGGGCAGGAACGCAAAGCGCGGCCAAAGCGGCCGCGCTAGCGCAAGAGCGAATGATCTTGAAAGTGCGGTTCATGGTGCTCCCACTGGGTTTGCAGGCTTGAACCGCCCCTTAATCGCAAGGTTCCCGAAGGAAACCCTTACTTGATCTTGGCTTCCTTGAACTCGACGTGCTTACGCACGACGGGATCGTACTTGCGGAAGTTCATCTTCTCGGTCGTGTTGCGCGGGTTCTTCTTCGTGACGTAGAAAAAGCCGGTGTCGGCGGTCGAGACAAGACGGATCTTGACGGTTGCGGGCTTCGCCATGGCGGTTTCCTGTATCTCTCGTTTCAGCCGCCCTGGCCGGCCGGCGTTCCGTTGAAAAATTTCAGGGCGGCAATCGAGCGCCGCCCCTCAAGGTTGCGGCCCATGCGATAGTGACAGGCCAAAGTCAAGCGTAAGGGGCGCGATTCAGTCCGTCTCGTAAGGCTCAATCGGCTCCAGAACGCCGAATTTCTCGTTGTAGGGGGCGTGGTTCAGTTTCGGCATCTTGATCGTCTGCGGCTCCACCTTGGTATCGGGAAGCCTGTCCAGCAGATCGCGGACCAAGGTGAGTCGTCCGATTCGCTGATCGTTGAAATCCACGATGGTCCAGGGCGCATGCTTCTTGTGCGTGGCCTTCAGCATGGCTTCGCGCGCCTTGGTGTAGTCCTCGTACTTCTCGCGCGCGGCGACATCGATCGGCGAGAGCTTCCAGCGCTTCAGCGGATCCTCGAGTCGCTCCTGCAAGCGTTCCTCCTGCTTTTCCTGGTCGCAGGAGAGCCAGTACTTGAACAGCAGGATGCCGTCGTCGACGAGCATGCGCTCGAACACGGGAACCTGTTCGAGGAAGCGCTTCACTTCCGAACCGGTGGCGAAGCCCATGACCTTTTCGACGCCCGCGCGGTTGTACCAGCTGCGGTCGAACAGCACGATCTCTCCGCGGGTCGGCAGATGTTCGACGTAGCGCTGGAAGTACCACTGCCCCTGTTCCCGCTCGCTGGGCGCGGTCAGCGCAACGGTGCGGCACTGGCGGGGATTGAGCTGGCCGCCCACGGCCTTGATCGCCCCGCCCTTGCCCGCCGTGTCCCGGCCTTCGAACAGGACGACGATTCGGGCACCGGTGGAAGCGGCCCAGCGGGCCATGCCCACCAGTTCCTCCTGCATCGGCTCAAGGGACTTTTCGTAGTCCTTGCGCCCCAGTTTCTGGCCCAGTTTCTGGCCGAGTTTCTTCTTGTCATCCTCGGCCATGGTTCAAACCCCTGATCAGACCCGCGAAAGCAGGAAAAGTGCAAGTGCGCCGGCAACGATACGATACCAGGCGAAAGGTGCAAAGCCCGAGCGACTGACGAAGGCCATGAAAGCCTTGATGACGACCAGCGCCACCACGAAGGAAACGACGAAGCCGATCCCGATCTCGCCCCAGCCCACCGGGCCGGTGCCCGCCATCAGTTCCTCATGATGCTTGAGCAGTTCCAGCGTCGTCGCGCCGATCATCGTGGGCACGGCAAGGAAGAAGCTGAACTCTGCCGCCGTCCGGCGTTCGATGCCCATCGACAGCGCGCCCATGATCGTCGCGCCCGAACGGCTGACACCCGGAACCATCGCCAGGCACTGCGCAAAGCCGACGCCGATGCACTTGGTGGCAGGCAGCTCGGAAACGCCGGTCAGCGGACCGGGCTTGGCCACTTTCTCGATCCCGAGGATGGCGATACCGCCGATGATCAGCGCCCAGGCGACCACGCCGGGTTCGCCCAGCAGGCCCTCAATGTAGTTGTTGAGCAGCAGGCCCAGCACGGCCGAGGGGATGAACGCCAGCAGCACGTTTCGCACGAACCGGATCGAGGCGGGGTGGAGCTTGAGCAGCCCCATGCCGACCGCCCAGAAGGTGCGCCAGAACTGGACGATGACGGCCAGGATCGCGCCGAGCTGGATGACGATGTTGAACGTCGCCCACTGCGACGCGTCGTAGCCGAACAGGCGGGTGGCAAGGATGAGGTGGCCGGTCGAGGAGACGGGCAGGAACTCGGTGAGGCCCTCGACAATGCCGAGGAGGATCGCGGTAAGGGTGAGGCTCATGGGCCGCAGGTCATGCCGGACACACCGGCCAAGTCAACCCGCCGCGCGGGTCTCTAGTACCTATAGTCGTTCAGAAAATACGGTTTGGCGCGTTTTGGACCAAATGCAGCACTCGGCGAAGTTCGCCAAAAGAATTCAGGGCCCGGTCCATGCCTGACCGAGCCCTGTTTTCTTACAGTTTCCTTACCAGATGCGCACGCGCTCGGCGGGCGGGAGGTAAAGGGCATCGCCGGGCTTCACGTCGAAGGCCTTGTACCATTCGTCGAAGTTACGGACGATGCCGTTGATGCGGTAGTGCGCGGGCGAGTGCGGATCGGTGATCAGCTGCTGGCGCACCGATTCCTCGCGGTACTTGCTGCGCCATACCTGCGCCCAGGCCATGAAGAAGCGCTGGTCGCCGGTCAGGCCGTCGATCACCGGGGCTTCCTTGCCGTTCAGCGAAAGCTTGTAGGCGCGGTAGGCGAGGCTGAGGCCGCCGAGATCGCCGATGTTCTCGCCCATGGTCAGCTTGCCGTTGACGCAGGTCTTGCCGTCGTCGAACGGGCAGAAGCTGTTGTACTGGGCTTCCAGACGGTCCTGGAGCTTCTGGAAGTTGGCCTTGTCGGCCGCGCTCCACCAGTCGCGCAAGTTGCCGGTGCCGTCGGACTTCGCGCCCTGGTCGTCGAAGCCGTGGCCCATTTCGTGGCCGATCACGGCGCCGATGCCGCCATAGTTGACCGCCGGGTCGGCCGAGACGTTGAAGAACGGCGGCTGGAGGATGGCAGCCGGGAACACGATCTCGTTGAAGGGCGGGTTGTAGTAGGCGTTGACCGTCTCGGGCAGCATGAACCATTCGGTCTTGTCGACCGGCTGGCCTATGCGCTTCATCTGGTCGTCGTTCTCCCAGGCGCCGGCGGCGATCGCGTTGCCGAGGGGGTCGGTGGCCGAGAACGTCAGGCCCTGATAGGTCTTGTACGTGTCCGGCGCGCCGATCTTCGGCGTGAAGGCGTCAAGCTTGGCCTTGGCTTCCTTGCGGGTTTCCGGGCCCATCCAGGCCAGGTCCTTGAGGTTGACCGCCATGGCCTTGCGCAAGTTGGAGACGAGGTCCGTCATCGCCGCCTTGGCTTCGGGCGGATAGTACTTCTCGGCGTAGATCTTGCCGACCAGTTCACCGGCCATGCCTTCTACCGCCGCGACGCCGCGCTTCCAGCGGGCGCGCTGCTCGGGCTGGCCGCTCATGACCTTGCCGTAGAACGCGAAAGTGGCGTCATCGATGTCGCTGGGCAGGACAGCGGCATTGCTGCGCAGGAAATGCGCGGCGAGCCAGGCCTGCCAGGTGGCGACGGGCACGTCCGAAACCAGCTTCGCCACGGCGGGCACGCCGCCGCCGAACAGCGTCTGCGCCTTGGCCGGATCGATGCGGGCGGCCTTGAGTTCCTCGGCCGTCGGCGGCATCTCACCCACCAGCACGTAGCCCGCCTTGCCCGCGCCCAGCGCGTCCACGAAACCGCGCATCAGGCCCGGTGCGCCAAGCGCTTCGAACTCGGCCAGAGTCAGCTTGTTGTAGGTGAGGTCCGGATCGCGGCTGGCGGCACGGTCCCAGTCGGCCTGGGCAATGCGCGTTTCCAGCGCCAGCACCGACTTGGCGGCGGTGGGCGCATCGGCATAACCCGCCTTGCCGAGCACGAACGTCAGATAGTCGACGTACTTGGCGCGGATGTCCTGCGAGCGCTGGTCGTTCTTCAGGTAATAGTCGCGGTCGGGCAGGCCGAGGCTGCCGATGCCCACTTGCAGGGCGTTGATGTCGCTCTGCTTGTCGTCGGGGCCCACATAAGCGCCGAGCGGCGAGGCGAAGCCGGGTGCCGCGAAGATCTTCATAAGGTCTGCGGGCGTCTTCGCCGCGGAGATGCGCGCCAGATAGGGCTGCGCGGGGGCGAGACCGGCCTTGTTGATGGCATCCACGTCCATGAAGGCTGCATAGGCCGCCTCGACGCGCGCGGCGTCGGAGCCGGCGACCGGCTTGGACGCGATCAGCTGGTCCATGATGGTGTGGACGCGCTGCTCTGAAAGATCGCGCAGCGCGGTGAACGAGCCCCAGTTGGTGCGGTCGGCCGGAAGCACGACGGCGGCTTCCCACTTGCCGTTCACGAACTTGTCGAAGTCCGCGCCGGGCTTGGCGGCCTTATCCTGCCACTGGGTCTGGATGCCGGACTTGCCCCAGTCCATTTTGGCCGGATCGACCTGCATAGGGTCCGATCCGGCAGGCGCCTGGGCGCTGGCCGGAACGGCGGAGAAGCTGAGTGCGGTAGCGAGCGCCGTCGAAGCGAGCACCCGGCCGAGAATGCGGGTCATGGTCCCACCCTTTCTGATTTGCATGACACGAACGGTCTGGCGACAGGTCGGAACGACCCGTCGATGACGGCGCAACATAATTGCCATATTCGGCAACGCCAGCCCTGAAATGCAGTTCGTCGGGGTGAGTCAGGCGTTCGTCGAACCGAAGCGTTTTCAAATCAGGTGGACACCTGATGACTCGGAAAATGCGGCAAACTAGGAAGGGAAGGCGGCCACTGCATCGGCATCGAACTGAAGCGAGGCCAGCCGCGCATAGAGCCCGCCCGCCTGGCTCAGGCTTTCGTGCGTGCCCTGCTCGACGATGCGGCCGCCGTCCATC
The DNA here is from genome assembly GCF_044987305.1 of Novosphingobium sp. ZW T3_23. Classification (NCBI taxonomy): domain Bacteria; kingdom Pseudomonadati; phylum Pseudomonadota; class Alphaproteobacteria; order Sphingomonadales; family Sphingomonadaceae; genus Novosphingobium; species Novosphingobium sp. ZW T3_23. The sequence continues at coordinate 21,752 of NZ_JBJDRF010000002.1, read as the reverse complement.
ACCACGATCCGGTCCGCCTTGCGCACGGTGGCGAGTCGGTGCGCGATCACCAGCGTCGTGCGGTTTTCCATCAGGTGTTCCAGCGCATCCTGCACCAGCCGCTCGCTTTCGGCGTCGAGCGCGCTCGTCGCTTCGTCCAGCAACAGGATCGGCGCGTCGCGCAGGAGCGCGCGGGCAATGGCCAGGCGCTGGCGCTGGCCGCCGGACAGGCGCGCGCCGTCCTCGCCCAGGAACGTCTCGAGCCCCTGGGGCAGTTCGCGCAGGAAGCGTTCGGCGTTGGCGACGCGGGCCGCCTGCCAGATCGCCTCGTCGTCGGCCTGCCAGTTGCCATAGCGCAAGTTGTCGCGCGCGGAGGCGGCGAAGAGCACGCCCTCCTGCGGCACCAGCGCGATGCGGCGGCGGATCTCGGAAGGATCGGCGGAAGTCAGCGGCACGCCGTCGATCTTGATGGCACCGCTCTGCGGATCGTAGAAGCGCTCGGCCAGCTGGAACAGCGTGGACTTGCCCGCGCCCGAAGGACCGACGATGGCCACCGTCTCGCCCGGCTCGATCGAGAGGCTGAAATCGTGCAGCGCCGGCAGGTCGGGACGCGAGGGATAGCGGAACGTCACCCGCTCGAACGCCAGCTTGCCGCGCCCCGGCGAAGGCAGCGCCAGCGGGCGGGCGGGGGCCGTGATGGTCGGATGCTCGCCCAGAAGCTCGGCCAAGCGGCTGGCGGCGCCGGCGCCGCGCACGAGATCGCCGTAGACTTCGGTCAACGAGCCGAAAGCGCCCGCCACGATGCCCGCCGTCACCACGAAGGCGGCGATGGTTCCGCCGGTTATGGAGCCTTCCGCAACGCCGATCGCGCCGCGCCACATGATCACGGTGATCGACCCGAAGATCAGGAACATGATCACGGCGGTCATCACCGCGCGCAGCGCGATGCGGCGTTTGCCGGTCTCGAAAGTACGCTCCACCGCGCCGGAGAAGCGCTCCAGTTCGCGGCCCTCCTGGTTGAACGCCTGGACCACGCGCAAGGCGCCGAAGACTTCGCTGGTGGTGGCGCCGATGTCGGCCACGCGGTCCTGGCTCTGGCGGGCGACCACCCGCAGGCGGCGGCCGAACGCGGCGATCGGCAGGATCACCAGCGGGATCGCCACGACCAGCCCCAGCGTAAGATGCGGCGCCAGCACGAAGAGATAGGCCACCCCGCCCACCGCCATGATCGCATTGCGCAGCGCGACCGAAACCGTGGTGCCCACCACCGTCTCGATGATCGCGGTATCCGCCGTCATGCGCGAGGCGATCTCCTTGGGGCTGTTCTCCTCGAAGAAGCTGGGCGACAGGGTCAGCAGGTGGCGCTGCACGCGCAGGCGCACGTCGGCCACCACGCGCTCCCCCAGCCAGGACACGCTGTAGAAGCGCACCGCCGTCGCCACCGAAAGCACGACGACCACGCCCAGCAGCATCACGAACCACCAGCGGATAGCCGAAGGATCGGCGCCCTCCGCGAAGCCCTGGTCCACGATCTGGCGGAATCCGTAGGGAATGGCCAAGGTGGATGTGGCGGTGGTCAGCAACGCGAGGCCGGCCACGACCATGCGTCCGGGATAGTTGAACAGCTCGCGCCAGACCATGCGCAGCGCGCCCAGGCTTCTGGAGCGCGCAGCCTTGGCTTCGACGCCGGCGTTCTCTGTCTCGGGCATCCCTGCCTGCCCCGCTTTGGCTTCCATGTGCGCGGCCTTATCCTGTCCCCGGCCTCAGGAAAAGACATATGAAAAGCGTCTTTGCGATCAACGGGATCGCCCGGATTGAACGCACCTTTCCCGCCCCGCCCCGGATTTGCCGCATTGCACGCGCAACGATTCAGTCTCAAATGGACTTTATAGACCTTGCAGGAATGGACGGCATCGTTCCGCCGTCCGGGAGACGCACTTTGCTTTACAATGCCTACGAATTGCAGCGCACCATGCTCAGCGGAGCCGCCGCATGGGCTTCGGTGGGTGCCGAACTTCTCAGCAATCCAGCCCTGCCGATGGGGTATTTCGGCTTCGGCCCGGTCATGGCCTCGGCGCTGGACGTCTTCGCCCATGCCGCTGCCCCGCGCGGCAAGCCGGCTTTCGGGATCGATACCGTCACCACCGGCGGTCAGTCCTTCCCCGTCACCGAATCGATCGTGCTGCGCCGCCCCTTCGGCGACCTGCTGCGCTTCACCCACTCCGGCCTGCCCAAGGACGCGCCGAAGCTGCTGGTCGTCGCGCCGATGAGCGGCCACTTCGCCACCCTGCTGCGCGGCACCGTGGCCCGCATGCTGGAAAGCAGCGAAGTCTACATCACCGACTGGGCGGACGCGAAGCTGGTGCCCGCAGACGCCGGGCGCTTCGACCTTGACGATTATATCGACTATGTAATCGGCTTCCTGGAACACATCGGCCCGCGCACGCACATGCTCGCCGTGTGCCAGCCTTCGGTGCCCGCCTTCGCGGCCGCCGCGATCATGGGCAAGCAGCAGCACCCCTGCCGCCCCGCCACGCTGACCATGATGGGCGGCCCGGTCGACACGCGCGAGGCGCCCACCAGCGTCAACGACGTGGCCATGCAGCAGCCGCTTTCCTGGTTCGAGAACAACGTCATCGCCACCGTGCCGCTCACTTATCCGGGCGCCGGGCGCAAGGTCTATCCGGGCTTCCTCCAGCTCGCCGGCTTCATGGCGATGAACCTGGGCAACCACATGATGAGCCATTACGGGATGTTCAAGCACCTCGTCGAAGGCGACGGCGAAGGCGCGGCCTCCACCAAGGCTTTCTATGACGAGTACCGCTCGGTCTGCGACATGACCGCGGACTACTATCTCCAGACCATCGAGCACGTGTTCCAGAGGCATTCGCTGCCCAAGGGCGAATTCGTCCATCGCGGCGAGCGCATCGATCCGGCCGCGATCCGCGACACCGCGCTGCTCGCCGTAGAGGGCGAGCGGGACGATATCTCGGGCATCGGCCAGACCAAGGCCGCGCTCAAGCTGGCCACGCACCTGCCGGACAGCAGCAAGAAGTATCATCTGGCTGAAAACGTAGGCCACTACGGCATCTTCAACGGCAGCAAGTGGCGCACCCGCATCGCGCCGATCCTTGAGGACTGGATGCGCGAGCACCCTGGCCTGAACCCCGAAAAGCGGGACGACGCCGCAGTCTGACGAATCGCTTTGCACGGCAGGGGCCATCGTTCCCTGCCGTGCCAATCCCGCGACTCGCGACCGGCTTGCCGGGAAGGGTCGGCAGGCCGGTTAACCCTTGCGGCGACCTGCCCCGCATGGTGGAACCCTTTGACAATCGTTATGGAATCCTGCGTGGATTTAGGTTAACCTCCCGGTATGGAACAGACGTTGGGTCGGCGTGCTGTCCTCATGGGTGGACTGGCAGCGGGTGCAAGCCTGGCATTGCCGTCGCGCGTGCTGGCAGCAGAAAATGTGTTTGGAACGACGGCGGGACAGGCTGGGCCCGGATCGGCCGCTTCGCCCGCCCTGGGCGCGAGCCCCCTTGGCGCGGTGCCCAGCGCTCTCACCCCGTATCAGCGGCGCGTTCTAGATGTCGCTTCCCGGCAGTTGCAGCGCGTAGGCCCGCAGATCTGGCGCCGGGATCTGGTGGGTATCGCCGATTTCGCGCAGCCCTCATGGAAGCCCCGCTTTCACTTCGCCAACCTCGAATCCGGCACGGTGCGTTCGTTCCTGCTCGCCCACGGGCGCGGTTCGGACCCGATGCACAGCGGCTGGCTGCAAAGCTTCTCCAACCTTCCGGGCTCCGAGGCCACATCGCGCGGGGCCTTCCTCACCTGCGAATGGTATTCGGGCAAATACGGCACCTCGATCCGCCTCAAGGGCCTGGATAACGACAATTCGATGGCGCTCGAACGCGCGATCGTGATGCATCCGGCCTGGTACGTCGATGCCGCGATGATCGAGAAGTGGGGCAAGCTCGGCCGCAGCGAAGGCTGCTTCGCCATGAGCAATGCCGATTTCAACGAAGCGCTCTGGCACCTTTCGGGTGGGCGACTGCTGTTCGCGGACCGCATCGGCGAATATTGAAGCCGGTTCATCACCGCATGCCGAAATCCGCCATACCGAAGCCTCTTCCGGTGGATTAGACACCCCGCAGGCAGGGTGTTACGGATCGGGCATGAACGGAAATCTCGCGGGATTCAGGAAAGACGCGCCTACCGACGCGCGGCAGGTGCGCTCGCGCAAGGCGTTGAACGCGGCCATGCTCTGCCTGCTGGAGGAAAAGACCTTCGACCAGATCACCATCCGCGATATCTCGGCGCGGGCGGGGACCGGATACGCCACGTTCTTCCGGCACTATCCCACCAAGGAAGCGCTGCTGGGCGACGTCGCCTCCGAAGAGATCGCCGGCCTGCTGGCGCTGTCCATCCCCCTTCTCCACGCCGCCAACAGCTACGAATCCACCTTGGCGCTCTGCACTTACGTCGGGCAGCATCGGGCGCTCTGGTCGGCATTGCTGGCGGGCGGTGCCGCGGGAATCGTGCGGGACGAGTTCATCCGCCAGGCGCGCGGCTTGATCGAGGGCGTGGCCAATCCCACCATGAGCCCGGCCCAGTGGCTACCGCAGGATCTCGGCGTCGTGCACGGCACCGGCTCCACGATCGACATTCTGGCCTGGTGGCTGGCCAAGGGACAGGACCAGAACGCCGAAGACATCGCGCGCATCCTCCACCGCCTGGTCATCGCCCCGCTGGTGGGCGACAGCGTAGCCCCTCGATGAGCGGATTGGACAATGCCGACTGGCCGCTGTTCGGCTGGATCGACGATATTCGCAGACCGCTGGCAGAGGCGCTGGCCGATGGACAGGCTGCCGCTCTCGCCACGCTCTTCAAGGTGGAAGGCAGCGCGCCGCGCGGTCCGGGGGCGCAGATGCTTTTCGTCGCACCGAAGGACGGCGGGGACATCCGGGCCAGCGGCTATTTTTCGGGCGATTGCATCGAAGGCGACGTGGCCAGCCATGCCATGCTCGTGCTTGCAGACGGCAGCCCTCGCCGCCTTCACTACGGCACCGGCAGTCCCTGGATCGACATCCGGCTGCGCTGCGGCGGCGCGCTGCACGTCCTTGTCGAACGCATCGCGCCGGACAGCGCCCCGGCCGCCGACCTGCTGCGCCATGGCGCCGCGCGCCGGACATGCCGCTGGCACAGCGACGGCACGGCCCAGCGCGTTACCACCGACGACGGCCCCCTCCTCGATCTGGCCGAAGCACCTTTCGCGATCGCCCGCCGCTACGATCCGCCCCGCCGCCTGATCGTTTCCGGCGGCGATCCCGGCGCCTTGGCCGTGGCGCAGCTCGGCACCCTCTCGCGATTCGAGACCATCCTGCTGAGGCCGGACGGCCCCGTCGAACCGCCGCCGTTCCCGGTGACGCGCTACATGCGCGGCGAACCGGCGGAGGCACTGGCCGAACTCGGAGTCGATCGCTGGACGGCCTATCTCGGCGCCACGCATGAGGATCATCACGATCTCGGCGGCTGCCTGACCGCGCTGCGCGGCGGGGCGGGCTATGTCGGCATGATCGGCGCGAAATCGCGCGCGGAGGCACGCCTGGGGGCGCTGGAAGCGGCCGGAGCGACGGCAGAGGAACTCCCCCGCCTCAATCTCTCGCCTGGCGTAGCCGGGCTCGGCAAATCGCCCTGGGAAGTCGCCACGGGGATCATGGCGGAGATCATGCAGGCGCTGAACCCGGCGCGGGAGCGGGCATGACGCCGCCCCGGCCGATGGCAGCACTCGTTCTCGCCGCTGGCGCATCGCGGCGGTTCTGCGGCGACAAGCTCTCGGCCATGCTGGAGGGCGAGCCCCTGCTGTTCCACGCCATTCGCGCCGCCCGCGCCGCTCCGGTTTCGCGCGTGATCGTGGTCGCGCGGCCGGGGCTCGATTGCGGGACATGGGAAGGAGGACCGCCCGTGGAGGTACTGCGGCTGGACAGCGAGGCGCTTTCCGCATCGCTCAAGGCCGGGATCACCGCTCTGGCCGGCGTGGACGGCGTGTTCGTGTTCCTGGGCGACATGCCCAAGGTGCCACACGGCGAAGCGGCGCGCCTCGCCTCGGCCCTCGGGGACGGCATCGCCACCCTGCCCCGCCATGGCGGCAAGCCGGGCCATCCCGTGCTGCTCTCCTCGCGGCTTTTCGGAAATATCGCCAAGCTCACCGGCGACGAAGGCGCGGGACGGCTGCTGCGGGGCCGGACAGACGTGGTCTTCGTGGAGAGCGATGATCCGGCCGTGCTCCTCGACATCGATCGCCCGGAGGATCTTTCGGCCCTTATTGGTAGCCCTACGTCGTCCCGGACTTGATCCGGGACCGCTGGCAATTCTTTAGGCGCGACCTGGCGGGAAAGCGCCCCGCCGTGGGGTGGGCTGTTCACGGCCAGCGGTCCCGGATCAAGTCCGGGACGACGTTTTCCCGCGAGCCTTGCTTTTCAGTCCTCAGGCGCTGCCGGTCTGGCTGGACAGCAGCGCCGGATCGATGCCCTCGGCCCGCCAGGTCGCGGTCCAGCGATTTTCGACAGCAGTGTCGAACAGGATCTCCGGATGCGGGTCCGCCGCATACCAGCCGTGCTGCCGCATCTCGCCTTCGAGCTGCCCCGGCGCCCAGCCGGCGTAGCCCAGCGCCATCAGCCAGCGCTCGGGCCCTCGCCCTTCGGCAATGGCGCGCAAGACGTCCATCGAGGCGGACAGCGCGCAGAGCGGATGCACCGCAACGGTATCGCTGCCGCCCCAATCAGTCGAATGGAGGATAAAACCGCGCCCCGGCTCTACCGGGCCGCCCTCGTGCACCTCGCAATCGGGCGCCACGCCGGGATCGATCCCCAGCTCCTCGAGGATCTCGTGCAAGCGCACCCCTTCCCGCAGCCGGCCAATGCCGATGCCCAGCGCTCCGTTTTCATCGTGGACGCAAAGGACGCTCACGCTGTGGTCGAAGCGGGGATCGAACATGCCCGGCATCGCCACAAGGAGTCGCCCGGATAAGTATTGTTTCTCGGTCACATCGTAAATGTAAGAGTCAGTCTGGAAAATGCCCAGAGGCATTTTCAATGCGGCACCGGCCCGCTCCCCCACCCGACCTTCCCATAGGGTACTATCGTTGGGAGGTCGGGTGGGGGAGCGGGCCGGTGCCGCGAAATTCGTCCAGAGCGAATTTCCTAACGAACTCTGCCCCTTCGCGGGGGACGGCAAGCCGCTTGCGCTTTCCCGATGCCCGGCCGCGTTCTATGTCGTGCGCCGGTCATGAGCCAAGAAGGGGAAATCGCGAGTGAGCCTGCTGTTCGAACTGCCCGAAACGCCGACCGTCCCCGTGCTCGGCGAAAGCGCGCGCTATGGCGTGCGCCGCATCTTCTGCGTCGGCCGCAACTATGCCGCCCACGCCCGCGAACTGGGCAACGCGGTGGACCGCGAGGCGCCGATCTGGTTCACCAAGGCCCCGGCAGCGCTCTGCCCGTCGGGCGCAACGATCCTCTATCCGCCCGGAACTCAGGACTGCCACTACGAGATGGAACTCGTCGTCGCGCTGGGAGGAGAGGGTTTCCAGGTCGCGGCGGACGAGGCGATGGACCTTGTCTATGGCTATGCCTGCGGCCTCGACATGACCCGGCGCGATCTCCAGAACGCCGCCAAGGCCAAGGGCTACCCCTGGGACACCGGCAAGGACTTCGAGAACGGCGCCGTGATCGGCCCGATCACCCGCGCCGCTGCTTTCGGCCCATCGGGCGAGCGGCGCATCACTCTCGCGAAGAACGGCGAGATCAAGCAAGATGCCCCGCTTTCGGAGATGATCTGGAGCCTGCCCGAACTCATCGCGGACCTCTCGCGCCTCTATCACCTGGCGCCGGGCGACCTCATCTACACGGGCACCCCCGCCGGCGTCGGCCCGGTGGCGCCGGGCGACCGCCTGGAAGGCCGAGTCGAGGGGCTGGAGCCTGTGGTGCTGACGATCGACGCCGCCTGACATGCCCCTTTCTGGTATGATTGGCCCGAACACCCGCGCCGCCCTGCTGACCGGTTGCGCGATTCTTTTCGCGCCCCCCGCCCTGGCCGACGAAACCGCCGAGCCGAGCGGCCCTATCATCGTCACCGGCCACGGCCTCGAATCGGGTCCGGCCACCCCAGCCTACGACGTCGAGACGATCGAGCGCGACGCGGTGGTCGCCAGTGCCTCGGGCCGGATCGAGGACGTGCTGAACTCGGTGGCGGGCTTCTCGCAGTTCCGCCGTTCGGACAGTCGCTCGGCCAATCCATCCTCGCAGGGCGCTACCCTGCGCGCGCTCGGCGGCAATGCGTCGAGCCGCACGCTGGTCCTGCTCGACGGGGTGCCGGTGGCCAACCCGTTCTTCGGCTACATCCCCTACAGCGCCATTGCGCCCGAGCGGATTTCGTCAATCCGGGTGACGCGCGGCGGCGGATCGGGCGCGTTCGGCTCGGGCGCGGTGGCGGGCACCATCGAGATGACCAGCGCCGGGCCTGACCAGATCGGCGCCCTGCAAGGCAGCGCCCTCGTCAACGACCGCGGCGAAACGCAGGCCTCGGCCACGATCGCGCCGAAGCTGGGCGCGGGCTTCCTCGTCGCCAGCGTGCAATGGGACCGCGGCGAAGGGTTCTGGACGACGCCAAGGGAACAACGCGTCCCCGCCTCCGCCCGCGCAGCCTATGACAGCTGGTCGGCCTCGCTGCGCGCCGTCGCGCCGCTGAGCGAAACGGTGGAACTCCAGGCCTCCGTCCTCGCGTATGGCGATGAACGCACCTTGCGCTTCAAGGGCGCCGATTCGACGTCGGAAGGCCAGCAGGCCTCACTGCGGCTGGTCGGCCGGGGCGACTGGCAGTTCGACGTGCTCGGCTATGTGCAGGCGCAGGATTTCTCGAACGTCGTCATCAGTTCGAGCACCTACAGGAAGACGCTCGACCAGCACCGCACGCCCACCACCGCCCTTGGCGGCAAGGCGGAACTGCGCCCTCCGATCGGCGCGGACCATGTGCTGCGGATCGGCACCGACTTGCGCCTCAGCGACGGCCGCCTGCTGGAATTGCCCTGGCAGGCGGGCCGGATCCAGGAAGTGCGCCGCGCGGGCGGCAACCAGTCCGACCTCGGCTTCTATATCGAGGACGACTGGACCTTGGGCGATCTCGTGCTCACCGCCGGTGGCCGGGCCGATCGCTGGACCATCCGCAACGGCTTCTATCGCGCAGTCAGCCCTGCGGGCGTGGTGACGCAGGACGATACCTATGCGAATCGCTCCGGCTGGATGGGCAACGGGCGAGCCGGGCTGGTCTGGCATGCCAGCAAGGCCGTGAGCCTGCGCGCCGCCGCCTATACCGGCATGCGCCTGCCCACGCTCAACGAACTCTATCGTCCCTTCGTGGTGTTCCCGATCACGACCGAGGCCAATCCGAACCTCAAGCCCGAGCGTCTGCGCGGCTATGAGGCGGGTATCGATTTCCATCCGCTGGAAGCGCTGACGCTGTCGCTGACCGCCTTCGACAACAAGGTGAAGGATGCGGTCGCCAACGTCACGCTGAGCGGCACGACCCGCGAGCGGCAGAACGTCAATGCCGTGCACGCGCGCGGGGTGGAAGCCGCCGCGGCGCTCGATCTCGGCAAAGTGCGGTTCGACGGCTCGCTGGCCTGGACCGACGCCAAGGTACGCGCGAAAGACCCGGACCTGAACGGCATGCGCCCCTCGCAAACGCCGAAGTTCGCGGCCAGCGCCACGCTCGCCTGGCTCCCGGCAGAAGGCTGGCGTCTGGCGGCGACCTTGCGCCACGTCGGCGCGCAGTACGAGGACGACCTCCAGACTTACGTGCTGCCTGCCGCAACGACGCTCGACGGCTATGTCCAGGTGCCGGTCGCCGGGCCGCTCTCGCTGGTACTGCGCGCGGAAAACCTGACCGACGAGGAGATCGTCACCCGCAACCAGAACGGTTCGATCGACCTGGGCACCCCGCGCACGTTCTGGGCCGGCCTGCGCGTCGCGCTACGCTGAACCACGACAGGCCGTGCATGAGCACCGTCCCGTCGCAGCCCGCGCACTGGCGCAAGGCCGCGCGCATGCATAAGGAAGCGCGATGCCGCGCCTGACCGTCAACGATCATCCGGTCGAAATCGCCATGGATCCGCAGACGCCCCTGCTCTGGGGCCTGCGGGACGGGGCGAATCTCACCGGAACCAAATACGGCTGCGGCGTGGGCGACTGCGGCGCCTGCACGGTGCTGGTGGACGGCGCCGCGCTGCGCGCCTGCCTCGTCACCCTGGGCGAGTGCGAGGGACGGTTCGTCACCACGATCGAGGGATTGTCGGCGGATCGCTCCCATCCGATGCAACAGGCCATGGTTGCCGAACAGGCGATTCAGTGCGGCTTCTGCACGCCCGGCATCGTCATCGGCGGCGCCGCGCTGCTGGCGCGCAATGCCAATCCCAGCGAAGCGGAAATCCGCGAGGCGCTTCCCAATCTCTGCCGCTGCGGCGTCTACCCGCGCCTGATCGCTGCCGTGCAGCGCGCGGGCCGGGTCATGCGGCGCGAGGAAACCATCAGCGCCGCCCCGGCGCCGGGGATCACGCCGCAGGACGCCGCCCGCAAGGTGCCCGCGCTCGCACCCCTGAAAACGACATCATCCGAACCACAGGAGCAACGCCCGTGAAGGCGACCATCTGGCACAATCCGAAATGCGGCACTTCGCGCAAGACGCTGGCGATCCTTGAGGAAACGCCCGGCCTTGAAGTGGAGGTGATCGAATATCTCAAGACCCCGCCTTCGGCCGAAAAGCTGGGCCTGCTCTATCGCGATGCCGGGATCACCCCGCAGCAGGGCCTGCGCCTGCGCGGCACCGAAGCGGCCGAACGCGGCCTGCCCGAAGCCGACGACGCCACGGTGCTGGCCGCCATGGCCGCCGAACCGGCACTGATCGAACGGCCGCTCGTGGAAACCGAAAAGGGCGCCAGGCTTTGTCGTCCTCAGGAAAAGGTCCACGAGATTCTGTAAACGTAGCGTAACAATGGCCGACGCTTGCTTGCAAAGTCGTCCTCGATCTGTCACCGAATCGCCCTTCGCCGGACGACAACAAACGCGAGAGCTTCCTCCAGCATGACCAGTACCGAGCTTGCCCGAGAGGCGCTGCCCCAGCGGATCAAGCGGAAGATCAAACACAGCCTTGGACCCTGGGGCGTGTTTCTCGAAGGCTTCCTGCGCAATCCCGTGATGGTCGGTTCGATCGTTCCGTCCTCGCGCTTCGTGATCAATCGCATGCTGGGGCCCGTAGACTGGGCCAACTGCAAGCTCTTCGTCGAATACGGCCCCGGTGTCGGCACGTTCTGCCGCCCTGTGCTCGATCGACTGGGACGCGATGGCCACCTGATCGTGATCGACACCAATCCGCTGTTCATCGACTATCTGCGCCGCACCATCACCGACAGCCGCTTCACGGCGGTGCTCGGCTCGGCGGCCGACGTCGAGGATATCGTGCGCGCCCATGGCCACGAAAAGGCGGACTACGTGCTGTCCGGCCTGCCGTTCTCCACCCTGCCCGATGGCGTCGGCCCGGCGATCGCCTCTGCCACCTACCGCGTCATCCGCAAGGGCGGCGCGTTCCTGGTCTACCAGTTCACGCCCAAGGCTCGCGAATTCATGGCGCGTCACTTCAAGCGGATCGACAGCGGCATGGAAGCGATCAACGTTCCGCCCTGCTTCCTGTTCTGGGGCTGGAAGGACGAGGATTGAGAACGCCGCACGGCGCTTCCCAAACTGCCTAAACGAAAAAGGCCGGCGCTTCCCACGCCGGCCTTTTTCGTTTCCGCTATTCGAACGTCCGCTATTCGAATGTGCGTGTGGTTTGCGCCGCGCTCGGCCCGGCAAGCTGGCGGTGGACCTGAGCGATCACCGCGACGAAGTAGAGCGCCATGATCGTTGCCATGATCGATTCGACGATCGCCGCAACCACGCGGACGACTTCGGCGGGCGCCAGCAGCGTCACCGGCAGGGTCAGGATGTTGCCGAAGATCATCAGCACCACCATCGCCAGCCCCAGCAGCGCATAGAACCCGAGCAGCCGGGCGGTGTGGCCCTTGGTGAGCGTCCACGAGCGGCCGAGCGCCATGATCGGGTTGAGCGTCTTTTCAACCGCCACGACCGGCGCCGTCACGGAGAAACGCACGAAAACGGCCACCCCGAAGGCCAGCGCGATGGCCAGCCCGATGGCGGCGCCCAGGTTTCCGCCCACGGCAGCCAATATGCCCGCCACCGTCAGGACCACGGCTCCCAATCCAAGGCCGAGCAGGATCTGCGCCACCAGATAGGGAACCAGCCCCTTCACGCCGGCGCGAATCGCCTCGCCCACGGTCGGGCGCCGCTCGGTATCGAGCAGACAGAGCAGCGACAGGGTGCCGGCGGCCTGAAGCAGCGCGAGCGGGATCATCACCGGAAGGACCGACGTGTAATAGGCCTTCACCGCCGCCATGACCTGCTGCTCGTTCATGCCGGTGCCCATCTCGGGCTGCGGAAAGAAGATCGCGAAGGCGAGTTGCGGCACCAGGAAGAACACGCCCGCCAGCGCCAGCACCACCTCCCGGTTGGCGGAAACCGCTTGGGATGCCTGGGTCCAGGCCCTGTTGCTGTCGAACTTCATAACTGCTCCTGATGCCGTCCAATACCCGCAGATGCAGGCCGGCCTTTCAAAGTGACTTGATAACCGCAGGGAATGACGCCACGCAACGCGGCATGACTTTTCCCGACACGCTTCCCGGTGATATCGAACTGCGCATCAGCGCCGAACCGGTGCCCTACCGCGCCGCGCTTGAGGAAATGACGGAGCGAAATGCCGCCATCGCCGCAGGAGAAGCGCGCGAACTGATCTGGCTGCTCGAACATCCGCCCGTCTACACCGCCGGCACCAGCGCCGACCGCACCGAACTGCTCGACCCCCGATTCGAAGTGGTCGAGGCCGGACGCGGCGGCCGCTACACCTATCACGGCCCCGGCCAGCGCGTCGCCTATGTCCTGCTGGACTTGCGCAAGCGTGCGCGGGATGCGCGCGGCTTCGTCCATGGCCTGGAAGGCTGGGTGATCGACACCCTCACCGATTTCGGCGTGGAAAGCTTCCGCAGCGAAGGCCGCATCGGCATCTGGACGCAGGATGTCGACGGACGGGAAGCCAAGATCGGCGCGATCGGCGTGCGCATCCGCAAGTGGGTGACGATGCACGGCTTCGCGGTGAACATCCGCCCTGACCTGTCGCACTTCACGGGAATCGTCCCTTGCGGGATCGACGAGTTCGGCGTCACCAGCTTGACGCGACTCGGCCGCGAGGTCGAATTCGCCACCTGGGACCAGGCCCTCATTGCCCGCGCACCCGCGTTCCTGGCCGCGCTGGACCGTCCCTGCCCTCCGGAGAAGCCCGCATGACCCCGCCCCGGAACGCCGCAACCGCCCGACTGGCGCTGCTCCTCGCCGCCTCCGCCTGCCTCGTGCTGGGTGGCTGCAAGAAGGAGGAAAGCCCCTCGCAGAAGGCCGCCGCCGGCGCGAAGATCCTGCCGCGCTCGGTGGGAGACGACATGCTTCCCTACGACACCGTGCGATCGCAGTCGCCGCTGGCCGACCCCGTGGCGAATACGACACCTTCGCGGCCTTCCGCTCGCGGATCGGCCAGCGAGGCCGCGGCACCCGAAGACACCGCAGCCGATGCCGCCGCTGCTGCCGCCGCCGATGTCGAGGCGGCGACGGCGGAATAAGGCGCTCAGAGCGCCTTTTCGTAGATCGCGTATTCGCGGTTGATCGTGCTGTCGATTGCGCCGGCGATGGCGACCATGCCCTGGTTATCGTCCAGCACCCAGCCGATCTCGCCGCGCTTGGCGCCAAACTGGCTGACAGCCGAGCGGCGGATATATTCGATCATCATGAAGGCCAGCTGGCTGGCGAGACGCGAAGACTGAAGCTTCTTGCGCACGCCCATCAGCGGCACGCGCATGTCGGCGGGATTGGGCTTGCGCAGCCAGAGCAGCAGCCTGAGCAAGCTCAGGATAGACGGCTTGCCCTTCGGCCCGTTCAGCCGCTTCTGCGCCTGGTTCAGATCGGGCCAGGTCATCATGAAGGCCACCGGCTCGCCCTCGTATTCAGCGATGCGAATCAGGCTCGGGTGGACCAGCGGCTTCAGCGCCTTGCCGGTATATTCGATCTCCTTGTCGGTGAAGGGCACAAAGCCCCAATTGTCCGACCAGGCATCGTTGAGGATATCGCAGATCAGCGCCGCTTCCTCGTCGAATCGCTTGGGATCGACCTCGCGGATGCGGATCTTGGCGTTCTTCTCACCGGAAGAGACGATGCGCTGGATCAGCGGCGGGAACGGCTTCGTCACGTCGAGGTCGTAAGTGTAGAGCGTCTTCACGCGGTCATAGCCGGCGCCTTCGATCCACGGCCGGTAGGCCGCGTCGTGATGCGCCATCATCACCATCGGCGCGTGATCGAAGCCCTGTACCTGAAGCCCCGGCTCTTCCCAAACCGACAGGTTCATCGGCGCCAGCACGCGGGTCATGCCTTCCTCGCGCAGCCAGGTTTCGGCGGCGGCGATCAGCGCGCGGGCCGCTTCCTCGTCCTCCGCCTCGATCGCGCCCCAGTTGCCGGTGCCCGGCCCCATGCCCTGCTCAGGAGGCTGTTTCAGCGCCAGTTCATCGATATGCGCCGATATGCGCCCGACGACCTCTCCCCCGCGCTTCGCCAGGAAAAGCTGGCCATGGGCATGATCCCAGAACGGATTCTTGCCGGGCGTGAACTTGGAGATTTCCTCCGAACGCAAGTTCGGCACCCAGTTTTGATCTGACGCCCCATTTTGATCTAACGCATAGTGCCGATAAGCGTAATCGACAAAGGCAAGCCGGTCGGCCTTGCTGGAAACGGGTGTGATGACTAGTTCGGCTTTGGCCACGATCCTGCCTTTGTTCCGCCTTATGGGAATTGCTTGGATCGCGACCTGCGGTCGGTCCCTGCACCTTGTCAAGCAGGACCGCATGGCAGGACCGCCTGCAAAACACGCGCCGGGCCGGTTATGCCCGGAGACTTTTGGACTCGAATAGTATGATTGCCCAGGAAGCCATCGATCTGTCGCCCACCTTGCGCGAAGCCCCGGCCACGCGTGAAAGCGCACGCCCGCGATCTTCGGAAATTCCCGACGACAAGGCCATGCTGCGTGCCGCCGTCGAACTGACGCGCGACATCGCGGCCGCCCGTCCCGAGATCTACTGGCCCGACATGCTGGGTTCGAGCGCCGTCGGCTATGCCGCGCTGGCAGGTGCCATCCTGGTCGACAACGCCTGGGCAGCCGTGGCCCTGGGCCTCCTGTCGGCCCTCGCGCTCTACCGCGCGCTGCTGTTCATTCACGAACTGACCCATATCCACCGAGACGCCCTGCCCGGTTTCCGCTTGGCGTGGAACCTGCTGGTGGGCATTCCGATGCTGATCCCCTCGCTGATGTACGAGGGCGTCCACACCATCCACCACACCCGCACCCGCTACGGCACTGTGGAGGATCCCGAATACCTGCCCCTCGCGCTGATGAAGCCGTGGAGCCTGCCGGTCTTCGCGCTTACCGCGATCCTGCTGCCGGTGGCACTGCTGATCCGCTCGGCCCTGCTGGTGCCACTGGGCGCGGTGATCCCGCCGCTGCGCAAGCTGGTGTGGGGACGCGCCTCGGCGCTTGCCATCAACCCGCAGTTCAGCCGTCGCCCGCCCGAAGGCACCTTCGCGCGCATGGTCTTCTGGCAGGAACTGGGATGCTCGGTCTGGGCGATCTCGGTGCTCGTCGCCAGCTATGCCTACGGCTGGCGCCCGCTGCTGATCGCGCTCTGCGTCGTCTCGCTGACCGCCTTCCTCAACCAGGTGAGGACGCTTGTCGCCCATCTTTGGGAGAACGACGGCGATGCCATGACGGTTACCGCGCAGTACCTCGATTCGGTGAACGTGCCGCCTCCGGCCCGTTTTTCGGAACTCTGGGCTCCGGTGGGCCTGCGCTATCATGCGCTTCATCACCTCCTGCCGTCGATGCCGTACCACTCGCTAGCCGAGGCACACCGCCGGCTCGCCGCACAGTTCGGTTCGGGATCGACTTATGCGAAGGCGAACTATCCTGGCCTGATGCCGCTGCTCGAACGGCTCGCCAGAAGCACCATGGGTGCCCGCTGACAGCCGATAAAAAAAAGCCCCGCCGAAACGCGGGGCTTTTTTCTTATTCCTCGGTTCGTATCAGTACTGTCTCGCCGATCAGCGCAAAGAGCACGAATGGGGCCCAGGCCGCAATCAGCGGCGGGTAGCCGCCGAAATTACCCATCGCCAGAGCCGCATTATCGAGCACGAAGTAGGCGAAACCCAGCGCCATGCCGATGATCGCGCGGATGAGGAGCTGGCCGGAACGGGCCAGACCGAATGCAGCAATCGCACCCAGCAGCGGCATCAGCACCGAGGAGAACGGCCCCGAAAGCTTGTGCCACCATGCGGCCTCCAACTCGCTGGTCCGCCTCCCCGCCACTTTCATCGCCTCGATCGAAGCGGATAGCTGGAACAAATCTTCCGAATCGGCATCGACCTTGGAGAGCATGATCTTGGTCGGCGTGATGCCGGGCGCCAGGACAGTCGGCTCCAGCCGCGTGGTCGTGGTTGTCGCGACATCGAACTTGACCGGATTTTCGAAGCGCCAGCCCGGATTGGCGAAGGCCGCCCGATCGGTGCGATATTGCTCGACGATCATGCCGTTGGCATCGCGGCGATAGAAGGTGACGCCGTGCAGCACCATCCCTTCGCCCTGCCCGTCCAGGCTGGACGCCATCAGCAGGTCGCGCCCATCGGCGAGGTAGAGGTTCGCCTTGACCCCCGGGTTCTTCGGTATCTGCCCATAGTCCACGGCTTGCCAGGCGTTCAGCGTGGCGGTGGACCGGGTGACGATCCGCTCGTTGAAGGCAAGGCTGCCCAGCGAGATGATCAGCGCGGTCAGGATCAGCGGCGCCAGCACCTGATGCGCCGAAAGCCCCGCCGCCTTCATCGAGATGACTTCGCTGTTCTGGTTGAGCGTGGCCAGCGTGATGATCGTCGCCAAGAGTACCGAATAAGGCAGGAAGCGCGCAATGAGCTGCGGAACCCGCAAGGTCACGTAGTAGAGCAGCTGCTCCTGACCATTGCCGGGAAACGCGAGGATATCGCCGCTTTCGCCCAGAAGGTCGAGCATCTGGAGCACCAGCACCAGCATGAACAGCACGGCCAGGATACGGGTGAAGAACAGGCGCGCGAGATACCAGGTCAGCGTGCGCGAGGGGAAGAATTCCAGCTGCATCTCAGGAAGGGTCCGCGGGTTCGGGAAGGAGCGGTCCGCGCTTGGTGCGCTTCAGCAGGGACTTGAGCCGCTTGACGACGATCTCCGCGCCCTTTTCGAGCCAGCCGATCGCCTGGCCGCCAGGAACGTAGGCGACTCGCCAGTACATCCACAGGATCAGCGCCGCGAAGACGAAGAACGGTCCCCACAGGCCCAGGATCGGGTTCATCCTGCCCAGCGAGGCCACGTCCGCCGCATATTGGTTCACCTTGTGATAGGCCACCACCATCACGATCGAGACGAACAGCCCCAAGGCCGAAGTCGAGCGCTTGGGCGGAATGGCCAGCGCCACCGCAAGCAAGGGCAGCAGCAGCATCATGATCACTTCGACCATGCGATAATTGAAGTTCGCCTGGCTGGAGATCCGCTCTTCCTTGGGAAGATCCTTGTTCCAGCCGAGCTTGGCCAGTTCGGGCAGGAGATACTCGCGATCCGAACCGCCGCGCTTGCGGAACTTCTCGATCTGCGGAAGCTCGATCGGCAGGTCATGCCGCGTGAAGGAGAGCACGCGCGGGTTCTTTCCCGGCATGTCCTGGATGATCTGGCCCTGGTCCAGCCGCAGGATGATCGTATCGGGCGCGCCCTTCAGCGCCAGGAACTGGCCCTCGCGCGCCGAGATCGACAGCACCTGCCCCTTCTGGTTGGCAACCCGCGCGAAGATGCCGATCAGGCGGCGGCCATTGTCGCGACTCTCGTCCACCCGCAGCGCGATACGATCCTTCAGCGCGTTGAATTCGCCGACCTTTATCGAAGCGCCGAGCGCGCCGGATTTCAGCTCGTAGTTCAGCTCTTCGTAGTAATAGCGAGAGAGCGGCTGAAGATAGCCGACAATGGCGAAGTTGAGCCCCGCCAGAAGCAGCGCGAGGATATAGGGAACCCTCAGAAGCCGCGTATAGCTGAGACCGACGGCACGCATGACGTCCAGTTCGCTCGATGTCGCGAGTTTCCGGAAGGCCAGCAAGATGCCGAGCATCAGGCCCAGCGGAATCGCCAGGCTGGCATATTCGGGCAGGAGATTCGCCAGCATCTTGAAGACCACGCCGATCGGCCCGCCTTCCGTTGCCACGAAGTCGAACAGCCGCAGCATCTTGTCGAGCACGAGCAGCGACGCCGCGAGCACGAAGATGCCGAGCATCGGCATCAGCACGAGGCGAAAGATGTAGCGATCTATGGCGCTGAGAAATTTCACGCTGAAAGGTTCACCAGAGGTGTCATCATAAAACCGTGCACCCCAAGCCCTTAACGGCTTGGCGCCTAGGGGCAAAGCGAATTGTCTTCAGACGTTCCGCCTCCCTTCCTCCTCATCCCCCGCCATACGACCAGCCGGAACCGGCCTGCGCCGAAGCGTGGCGCGGCTGCGCGCCGTTTCGCGCCCGATGTCACAGTTAAATTGCCGCTACAGAGGTTGTCTTTTCGCCGCCGCTGCGATCATGGCGGTGGCACGTCGCAAGGTTCCGGCAACGATCCGGAGCCAATCCCCGAATAGGGCCGAAAGCTTTCCCGCAAAGCCGAAAGCCCTGCTGAAGATCGTGCTTTTGGAACACTCCTCCGTGCGGGCGCTCGTCGCCGCTTGCCGCACTCTCCCCGATATCGCCGATCCCCTGCTGGAAAGGGAACTCCTTGGCTTCGCGCGCCGTGCCCGCACCGCCTCGCGCGGGGAAGCGGCCACGATCGTGCGCGAGGCTATGCTCATCATGGGGCGATGGGCGCGGGCGATCGACGCGGCATGCTGGCGGGAACGGGAGGAACGCGCCGCGCGGCTGCTGCAGGACGGTATCTGCGGACGCGCGGCCGTGACCTTGCTTCCACAAGGCGTCACTTACGAGGTGGAAACGTTGAGCCCGCTGCATGACTGGGCCCGTATCACCGTGGCCGAGCTAGGCTTCCAGACCGAGGCCACGGCGCATTCGGTTGCGGCCGCGCTGATCGCGGCGAAGTTCCAGGCGATCGCACAAGCATTTCGGGAAACCGCGCCGCTTCGGGAAATCGAACGCTCTGATTCGGCCTGAGCGGTAAAAGGCTCAAGGCCGGATAGCCGCGAATCTCGCTCAGGCTTTTTCCAGCGTGCACTGGAGCGGATGCTGGTTCTGCCGCGCGAAATCCATCACCTGGTTCACCTTGGTTTCGGCGATTTCGTAGGGAAATATCCCGCAGACGCCCACGCCCTTCTGGTGAACGTGCAGCATCACCCGCGTCGCCTGTTCAAGATCCATGTGGAAGAAGCGCTTCAGCACGAGAACCACGAACTCCATCGGAGTATAATCGTCGTTCAGCATCAAGACCTTGAACTGGCTAGGCTTTTTCGGCTTCGCGCGCGTCTTGGTGGCGATACCGAGCTGATCGTCGCCATCGGAGCCGCCGTCGTGCCCGTCGGAATCGTTGTCGCCTGCCGAACGAACGACCGTCTTGGGCGGTTCTGCATGCGAACGAACGCGATGCGCGGGCGCGGGAAAGGGCAATCTGGAATCAGCGGCGAGGGATAGCATGATGAGAGAATATCGTATTGCAGCGTCCAGAAACAAGATGCACCGCCCATTTTGACGGCAAGATCATTCCCGATGACGACAGAACGGTCGGGTGGGAGAGCCCACCCGACCGTTCGAAAAAGGCGTTAGTTCGCCGGGCGCGGCTTAGGCTGCGACCTGGCGGGCCTTCTCGACGGCAACGCTGACGCGGCCGGAAATCGGCGCGATCGTGTCGCTGAACAGCTTGAGGGCCGCTTCGCTGTTCTTCGAACCGTAAGCCACGGCGCTGTCGAAGTTCTTGCGCAGGATGTCGCCCTGGAGCTTGAAGAAGTCGGTCGGCGACTTGGCGGCAGCAAGTTCCTTGATGTCGCCGGTGAAGGTTTCGAAAGCCGAGCGGCCTTCAGCCACCAGCTCCGAACCGATGCCCTGAAGGCCCTCGGCGAAGATCTTGCTCGATTCGAGAACGGCTTCGACGTTGCCCTTGGCGAAATCGCCGGCTTCGCCGAACGCAACCGAGCTCTTCTCGAAAGCGGCCTTGGCCTTGGCCTGGGCTTCGGTCACGGTGTCCTGGAAACCGGCGAAGTTAGCGCTAATGTCCATCGTTTTTTCCTCGAGGATGAAGGGTGTAAACAATCCTGCAAACATATTCGTCTTGGATTCGGCGGTCTCTGCCACCTTGTTCTCGCTTGTCGCTGCGGCTGCAGGCGCGGCCTTGGCAACATCGCTGATCGACTTCGACACCGCGGGCGTAGCCGCAGCGACCGGAGCCTTGACCGGTTGGACCGGAACCTTCTTGGCTGCCTTCGCAGGAGCCACATTCGCCACCGGTGCCGACACCTTGGGTGCAGGCGCAACCGGCGCCTTAACCTTCGGCGCGGGCGACGGCTTGGCTACTTTCGCCTTCGCCGCCTTTTCCGGAGCCTTCGCTGCCGAGGCTATCGGCTGCGGAAGGCCGGGAAGCGTCTTCGCCGGCTTTGCTTCAGGAATTTTCGAAACGGCCGGCTTCGGAGCGACGGGCGTCGCTTCGATTGGCTTGACCGGCTTGGTGGCTTCCGACTTGGCAGCGTCCGGCTTCACGATAGCCGGTGCCGCGCCTTCCGGCTTGCCTGGGACGCCCTGATCCGCACCACTCTTGATCGGAGCAACCGGGGTCTTCGCCGCTGCGGCTTCATAAGCCTTTGCAGCCAGCGCGTCGTCTTTCGTCTCTTCCTGACCGGCCATTTGACACTTCCTGCTTTTCTGCTGGCAATCTGGTCTTGGGGCGGATCGCAAGCTGGCAGGTGGACAAGCGGACCATCATCCGCGTTCAGACCAACCTCTCCCGAGTGCGATTCGAAAAAGTCTTTGCTGCGACGCACAATACGGCTGTGCAGTGCGGGAGTCAATCAACTTATGCTGCACTGCAGCATGGCATGAAATACGCGGTAAACCCCGCTTGCTGAGGCTTGCAAGCGGCGTGAACGGACACTCAAGAGGCCCAACAGTGCTGGTCCGGCAACATCCTAACGCGTGCGGAAGTTCCGGAAAATACGGAGAAATAACCAGGTCAAGGGATTTCCCCGGCAGAAAGGCCAAGGATGCGCATGTGCGAGCGGAATGGCGCGAAGGATCGATGTCCCGCAAAATGCCACCGAAGCGGACGCGATTTTTCTCACGCCAGGCAATTCCGTTTGCCGCATGCGCGGTGCGGCCTGTCTAAGGCGATTTGTGAGTGCCGCTATCGCGTCGCCACATAACGGCCAGGCGCATCTTCGATCGCTTTGTCGCCGCGCCCGCCCGGACGCCGCTTGCCGCGCGCGGCAACTTCCGTATCGTCCAGACCCCGAAGCCATTCGGCCCAATGCGGCCACCAGCTGCCGGGATGCTCGCGCGCACCGGCGACGAACTCAGGAAGAGTGTCCGTCTGCGCGTCGT